>JAURZP010000271.1 GCA_030653335.1 Methanoregula sp.
GGCGGGAGATGCACCAGTCCCATTCCATCTGCTCCACCCAGTTCTCCATCCGGAGCAGCATGTGTTCGGGGAACCATTTGATCTGGTGGGCAGCATCTGCAATCTCTGCGGGTTTGATCTTCACAAACCACTGGCGCTCTGAAAGAATCTCGATCGGTGTCTTGCAGCGCCAGCAGGTACCCACGCGCTGGGCAAGTTTCTCCTGCCGTTTTAAGAGATCCTGCCCTTTCATCTCGGCAAGGATTGCTGCCCGGCATTCGGTGGTATTCAGGCCCTTGTATTTGCCGGCAATTTCGGTCATCCGGCCCTGGCGATCGATCGCTTTTCGCAACGACAGGTTGTGCTGTTTCCACCAGTGGACATCCTGCTTGTCACCAAAGGTACAGATCATCACGGCACCGGACCCAAACGCTGGATCGACTGCCTCATCCAGCACCACCGGCACATCGTGACAGAAGAGCGGGACTTTCATGGTTCTGCCTTTCAGCGTCTGGTAGCGATCGTCATCAGGGTGAACTGCTATGGCTACACAGGCAGCCAGCAGCTCCGGGCGGGTAGTGGCAATCTCGACGCCATCGAAATCGAAAAAATTGAGCTGGGTCTCCCTGTCTTCATAGGAAACCTCGGCAAATGCAATTGCCGTTTCGCACCGGGTGCAGTAGTTCACCGGGTGCTCGCTCTGGTAGATGTAGCCGGACGCGAGCATACGCAGGAACGAGAGCTGCGTCTTAGCGTAATACTTCGGCTGCATGGTAACGTACTCGTTTGACCAGTCGGTGGAAAACGCCATCTTTCTTAAGGTGATGCGCATCAGGCCGATGTTCTTTTCCGTAAGCTCGCGGCAGAGGCGCCGGAACTCTTCGCGTGAGACATCGTTTTTCGTGATATGGTTGAGTTCTTCGACTTTCACTTCGGTTGGAAGACCGTGGCAGTCCCAGCCCTGAGGGAACATGACGTTAAAACCTTTCATCCGTTTGTAGCGGGCAAAAAAGTCTATGTAGCACCAGTTAAGTGCATTGCCGATATGGAAGTTGCCGGTTGGATACGGCGGGGGGGTGTCGATCACGAACTGCGGTTTTTTTGAATTTTTATCAAAATAGTGATCTTCATCGCGCCAGGTACTGCGCCAGCGCTCCTCCACCTCCGCAAAATCATAATTTTTGGGTAGATCCTGAGATGACGCCATTCCGGAGATATTAGGAATTGAAATAAAATATAGTAATCGGATTCACTGCAACTGACGGGAGTGTTTTACTTCTGTATGGACCGATACCCATTCTGTGAATGATAAAGCTCTTTTTTAGTCGAACAACAAATATGTAGTAATGGCACGACAGAGAGGCCTTGGATATGCAGCGGCAATCACCGGTGCGGCTATCCTTGTCGGCCCCTATCTCCATCCGGCATGGCTGATGGGACTTGTAGTGATCCTGTTCGCCCTTATTCTCATGCGATTCTTTGATACCAAGTACCTTTGCTATGCCATGTGTGCTCTTGCAGCGCTGTATGGCGTCACCCTCCTGCCTTTCTTTGTCTTTGCTACCTCTCTTGCGATGATTGTGTTAGGTGAGTTAGTCTTCCAGACCAATTCCGATGATCTCAATACGTACCTGTATTATGTCATTTCGACTGCATGGGCGGGAGTCCTGGTCATGGCGTACCTGAACGAGAGGGCGATTCTGACTGTCATCTTTGGTATCATCACCGCGGTTCTCTTAAAAGTAATTCTTCTCAAGTACGAGGACTCGCTTATCATCGAAGCGGTTGGAGTTGCAATGACAATGTGGCTTATCCAGGAGCTCAACTACCAGGTGAATCTCCAGCTGGTGGTGGCTGCCGTAATTGTCGGTTTCACGTTCGGCTACTTTGCGTTCCGGGCCAAAACCGCTGATCTGTCCGGGCTCTTCTCCGCTGCACTTGTAGGGATCATCCTCCTCGTCTTTGCCGACGCCAAATGGTTCATGATCATGCTCGCGTTTTTTATCCTTGGTTCGCTTGCTACGAAATATAAGTTTGAATACAAGAAGCGGATTGGCGTTGAGCAGGGGCGTGGCGGAGCACGGGGGTACCGGAATGTCTTTGCAAATGGGATCGTTGCAGCAGCAGCAGCAGTGCTCTATGGGGTCTTCCAGCAGCCGATCTTTGTTGTGATGTATGTCGGGTGTGTGGCTACAGCAGCGGCAGATACTCTTGCAAGCGAGATCGGTGTCACCGGTGGAATCCCGTACATGATCACCACGCTCAAAAAAGTGCCCATTGGTACGAACGGAGGTGTAACGCTCGTCGGGGAATCGGTTGCGCTTTTCGGGGGTCTTGCCGTTGCGCTTGTGGCATTCCTGCTGGGCGTCATCACACTTCCCATGGTTGCAATCTGTACGTTTGCCGGGTTTGTTGGTACGAATATTGACAGCCTTGCCGGTGCAACCATAGAGAACCGGGGCATCTGGGGCAATGCTGGTACCAACCTGATCGCAACGATTGGTGGCGGGCTTGTGGCAATGGCGCTTTTCTTTGCTCTCAACCTGAGTTAACGGTTCCCTTTGTTTCATGCATTTCTTCTGAAAAAGCGATACTGTTGCCGGGAGTTGATGTCCCTGTTATCCCCATGACGATAATGCTGCACGCCATCTTTTTTTCTTATTCAAATCCTTAAACTTTTTGCAGGGTCGATGGCAGACTGCTGGAAGATCCTGCTCAAAGAAATATTACGGCCGCAATTGCCTGCTTGAAATGGCTATAAAAAAAGTTTTTGTGGGGGCTGATCTGCCAGAGGCCTGAGTAAACTTCTGCTTTTTTTTCAGAAACGATTTTTTTAATATTTGTACCAGCGTCCCTTGTTATCATACTCTCCGGTAATCTTCTGTTCGATTGAGACTGAACCTTTGGGGAGAGAGCGGAAAAAACATGCCTTGTATGTCGATAGGATGGGCAGGAGTAATAAAAAGCCGAGGAATAAGCAGACAGCGGTTATTACCATTCCGTTGGTCCCAATCATCCCGGTAAGCTGGTCAGGAGTAAA
>JAURZP010000309.1 GCA_030653335.1 Methanoregula sp.
CCGAGCCCCTCACCATCTACGGGCCGGAATGGGTGCAGGAGTTCGTCACATGCCTGCGTAAGGTTACACGTTTCAACCTGAAATTTACGATAGACGCTGTTGAACTCACGCATGGCTCGTGGGTGCGGTTCGATGAGTATACCATCACTGCATTTGCCGTAAGCCATGGTATGCCGGCACTGGGGTATTCATTGGAAGAGGATCCGCGCCCGGGCAGGTTCGACCGCGAAGGGGCAATCGCTCTTGGTGTTCCACCGGGCCCCCTGTTTGGCCGGCTCCAGCGCGGGGAGACTGTGACCATAGGCGCCGAAGGAGAAAAACGCGAAGTGAAACCAGAAGAGATTCTTGGCACTTCCCGTCCCGGGCGTAAGATTGTCTACACCGGAGATACCCGTGCAATCCATACAACCTTAGGAGAGATTGCCCGGAATGCAGATCTGTTGATCCATGATGCCACCTATGATGAAACTGAAGCGGGCCGGGCAGCGGAATTTTACCATGCCACAGCCGCCCAGGCCGGAGAAGCAGCAACCCTCCTTTCAGCCCGCACCCTTGTCCTCGTCCACACAAGTTCGCGGTATATCGATTCACAGGCTCATGTCAGCGATGCAAAGAAACAATTCTCCGGAATCGTTGTATCGCCCAATGACCTCGATATGATTGAAGTGCCGTTCCGGGATTGAACACGTTTTTCCACTTTAATGCAATGTTTTCATTTTTTGCCAATAACAAGTAAATTTAATCTTCAGACACCCATTCATGGATATACAGAGCAATATCCAATCACGTGGCATAGAACGAAAAAAATTTCAGACAAAATGCCCGTTTCGCTTTTGTGTGTGGTGAAAAAAATGCAAAATAACGATTCAAACAATGTGCTCGTCTACCGGCTCGGTTCCGGCTGTGATCTTGCAGATGTTGAAGCAGGAAATATCTACCAGGGAAAGGTGCAGGGTTTTGCAACTTTTGGTATGTTTGTACAGTTAAATGACCGGATCAAGGGACTTGTGCACAAGAGCAATGTCAAGGCAGAACACAAGGAGCGCGATTCTGTCCTTGTAAAAGTCCGCGAAGTACGGCCAAACGGAAATATCGATCTCGAAGAAGTGCAGCACCAGGTATACCAGGTCGAGAACGTTGAGCGAAAATCCACTACCGTAAGAATCATCGATCTTCCGGAGAAACTTGGAAAGACCGTTGCCATTGAAGGTGAGATCGCCCAGATCAAGCAGACAAGCGGCCCTACCATCTTTACGATCATTGACGAAACCGGTACCCAGAACGGCGCTGCGTTTATCGAAGCCGGTGTACGTGCATATCCTGAAGCGGAACTCGGAAACATGGTCAAGCTCATCGGAGAAGTGATGATGAGAAACGGCCAGCTCCAGATTGAAGTGGACGGACTTTCCATACTCACTGATGAAGAAGCGGCAGTTGTTAAGGTAAGGATCGAAAAAGCCCTGGATCTCCGTTCAGAACCCGAAAATGTTCCGCTCCTCGTTCCAAGCGAAGTGATGGAAAAACTCCGCCCGGAGATGAGAAAGGTTGCAAAGATCATCAGGAAGGCTGTCTTCACATCCCAGCCAATCATCCTGCGGCACCATGCTGATGCTGACGGCATCTGTTCGGCAGTAGCAATCGAGCAGGCAGTTGTCTCCCTTATC
>JAURZP010000276.1 GCA_030653335.1 Methanoregula sp.
AACATTTGTCAATGCCGTTCTCATCGATCATCTCCAGTTGTTCAAAATTTTTGATGTTCGCACACATAGTATCACCACGAGTAACAGTAATGGTCGACCCCATCGAGGCGGTTTTCTCCGGTATGATCATTTAAAGAAGGATATCATCCGATGGCTCCGGCAGGATCGCAAAGCATACGTCACAACAATGGTTGATCTCTATGCTTTGCCGTTGGATTTTCCAAACAGAGAACAATTCATTCGTAACCCAAATCCTTACAAAAAAGTGGAGATGGCGGAGGAAGAGCTAGCTAAGGACATCAATAACTCTCGCTTTATACCGAATATACAACTCCACGAATTTGAAGCGATTCTATTCAGCGATATTCAACAAATCCATCAGTCAATGATTGCGTCCGGTAGCACAACTTCCGATCTTCATAAATTACAAGCAGTCCAATCCGCTTTTCCCAACCCGGAGACCATTAATGATAACCCCGTCACAGCACCATCAAAACGGATAAGGAAAATTTATCCTTCATTTCAGAAACCAACCGATGGTATAATCATAGCAAAAAATATTGGGATCAACAAAATACGAAAAAAATGTGCTCACTTCGATGATTGGTTGAAAAAGTTAGAATTGCTTTCCCAATAATCAGACAAATTGGTTTTTGTAAGTCCGGCTCGCCCTCCAGCAACAGTTCGCCCATATCGTTTAGCATGTGGAGCGGATTTGCGATCAGCAGGTGGCATCGGGTCGGCAAATCGAGGGGTTGTCTGAGGGACTGATGGCGATGGCGTTTGCAGGGGAGTTATCGACAGGCGAAACCTGATAAAATACAGATGGGCACGAACAGATAAGCCAATAATTAATTATAACCAATGGTGTATAGATACTTAGAGGAAACATATGAGCCCCCAGAAAAGCAGGACATTTCAGGTGTTCAACGCAAGCACCGGACGATGGGTGAAATACGATCGGGAAGTGGGACGGATCGTAGCCTGCAAAAAAAGCGAAGGCCCGTACGCGAATGTCCCGAAATATCGCAAGGCCCATAGCTGATATTTTCTTTTCCTATCATGCTCATCTGGTGTCCCGATCATTTATGCGAATGTGCTAAAAATATCATCCCCAAACCCAAAACCGGCTTTTTTATGTTCTCCACAAGGGAGGACACCAAACAATTACGAGCAAAAATTACCGCTGCCTTTGAATCAAAAGATATTCGCCTGATTAATGCGATGGCACGGACGGGAAGCGATGATAATTACTGCAAAATCTGTGAACAAATCCTCTCCTCCGCTTTTGGCGTAGCCCTGATCACCAAAAATACACCCCCGGAATCCCTCAATAATATTTATCTGGAAATTGGCCTGATGCGGGCATTTGGTAAAGAAGCGTGAATTCTGACACCGGATTTTAAACTGATAACCTCTGACCTGGCGGGAAAAGGTGTTCTCCCATATGAAAATGAGGATGAAATGAACCAGAAAATCCTCAACTGGATCGATCAGATTCCGAATAAAATACACGATTACAATACCCATGCCGAAATTACGCTTGATGAGTTCAACGACTATGAAAAGTTTTTCGATTATTCAAATAAAGCAATCATGTTCGGAGATTTTACAACGCCCGTAGAGAGATTGAATGCTGTTTTCAACAGCACACAGTCAACGGACAGCAATATATCAAAACGACTTCAATCAGAAGTGAGGGTTTTCCTTGCCTATATCAAACGGGAAAATGAGAAAGGGAAAGGTCGCCGTTAAAAACAAAAATCTTCTGCATTATCATGGAAAACAACAAACAAGAAACCAATTCATCCCCGGTTCACCGGCAATTGAAACATACGGATAGAAAACCCGCTGAAACTGCACTCATTAGCGAACCAGTTCTTGCAAGAGAGTGGCTAAAGCCTGAAGAAGACCGGGCTTGGGATTACTTGTAACCTCCGATTCTCGAACAGGCACTACATATCGCCATGTTGTACTCATCGAGATTTTTGTGAAAAACTAACGATAAAGAATACCTGATAGCAACTATACTACCTAAGTTTGTAGATTTATAACCTACACTTGGCACAACCTCTTTTCTTCAAACAAATTTTTGAACCCCATTATTTTTAATTGGTCAACGAGTCCTTCATTGAGATTAAGGTACCAGAATGCTTTCTCCCCGTTCTCA
>JAURZP010000297.1 GCA_030653335.1 Methanoregula sp.
AGCGGGCTCCTGCTTTGAAGAGAAGTTTTTTACTCTGCCAGCAGCAGGCATTCGCGCTCAATCCGAATCCTGCATGCACGTTCGAGCCGACCCGCAAGGTCTGCGGTTGTGTTTTTCCGATCTTCGATCCTGTGCAAAAAACGCTGGGGGCGCAACCGGTCACGCAGGCCGGTAAGTTCTTCACGGGCCCATGCAATTCGCCCCAGCAGGGATGCGGTCAACAGGGATTTGAGTTCGAAAACCTGCAAGAGAAGCACTGCGCGATCGGGTACTACAAGTTCAGCTGCTGCTGAAGGGGTTGGTGCCCGCAGGTCAGCTGCGAGATCGGCTAAGGTCACATCCACTTCATGGCCGATGGCACTGATTACAGGTACCGGGCAGTCAGCAATTGCCCGCACTACATCCTTATGATTGAACTCGAACAGATCTTCAAAGCTTCCTCCACCCCGTGCAACAATCACTACATCGACAAGCCCGGTGAGGCGTTTTATTGCCTGCGCAATCTCCAGATGGGCACCTTCTCCCTGCACAGCGGTCGGTGAGATGAGGATCTCTACAGGGTAACGTCTTGTTATGACGGTCATAATATCATGGATGACAGCCCCGGTCTCTGAGGTGACAACCCCGATTTTTTCTGGAAATTTCGGAAGAGGGCGTTTCTTCTCTGACGCAAAGCACCCCTCTGCTGCCAGCTCTTTTTTCCACTGTTCAACGAGCAGGTACTTCTCGCCAAGACCGGCTTTTTTCATCTCTTTTACCTGCAACTGGTATGATCCGTGCGGGGCATAGAGCCGGACGGTACCAGAGACTATTACTTCCATACCCTCAGCGGGAGTGAATGTGAGGTGTTGTGCATCCGAGCGCCACATCACACACTTGATGACCGCTGCGGTACTGCCTCCTCCTTTCTCGGAAAGAGAAAAGTAGCGGTGACCCCGTGAATGATGGGTGTAGTTGGTCACTTCTCCCTTTACCCAGACCCCCTGTAAACGTGCATCATTAAGGAGGTTTTCGATAATGGCCGAGAGCTCCGACACCTGGAGCGGTGCAGTTTTTCCACCGGGGGATTCATCAGGTTTGTTGAACCAGTCCATCAACAACTATTAGGAAAAAACCGCATATGAATACTACTATGGTCTCGTTCTCCGTTGCAAGTATGTTCTTCCACGAATACACGATTCCGGAAATCTTCACTTTTATCTCCCGCGCAGGTCTGAATGCAATGGAGTTCTGGTTAGAGACCCCGCATTTCTGGCTCAGAAACCTTCCTGTGGATGAAGTGATCGAGTGCAGGAAGATCCATCCGGAACTTGCAACGCTGACCGTGCATTCACCAATCCTTGACTTAAATCCCTGCTCCATCAACCCGGAAGTGGCTGAGATATCCATCGGGTATGCAGTCCGATCATTACAGATTGCAAAACAACTTGGTGCCCCGATACTAACAGTACATCCCGGCAGGCGTACGGCAAAGCGCCCACCCAGCAACGCGGATTTTGTCCGGTTCGATCATTATATCTCGGTAATGCGTGACGCAGCACTGGGCAGTCATATAAAAATCGGCATGGAGAATATGGAGCCT
>JAURZP010000312.1 GCA_030653335.1 Methanoregula sp.
CCAGCAACGCCAGCAGTGCCGGAAACTCCCTACAACAATCAAGGTACCCTGTCTCCTGGTATTGAGGATCTGTTTGAAGATGCTCCTTCTCTAGCATCAGTTGATCAAATACCCGTTTCTCAATCTACTCTGGCAGTGCCATCAGCAGAGACTTCAGGTGTGATTGCTGAGGAGGAACCTGCCGAAGTGATTGAGACGACTGATGAACCGGTAGCTTATCAGGAAGCTGATAAACCGGAAGTATCTGAACAGGGTGATGAACCGGAAGACAAAGAGGAAGCAGAAGACAAAGAGGAACCGGAAGATAATGAGGACGCATATGAGGAAGATAAGGGGGATCAGATAAAAACTCTTAAGGATTTTGGACCCCCGTCCGTTTATGGCATCTCATTCAACCGCCAGCAGTGGTTCGATCTGCTCAAATGGTCGCACCACTCTGGAGCACTCTCCCATGAGCAGCGCATGCAGATTGTCCGTATGGGACGACTGATCCAGAATGGGCGCAAGCTTACACCGAAGCAGGATGAACAGGTGCGGGAGATGATGGCACTCGTCCAGACTCTCGGTTACCGGTTCCATTAACCTCTTTTTAACAATTCCAGTATCCTTATCAGTCAGAAAATCCTACCTGCTTTCACTCACTATGCCAAGACGCTCTCCCAAACGAAAAGACACCCCTCCAAAGAAAAGTATCAATGACAAAAGAGACCAGAATAGCGACTCGGATTACCGGCTGGTGATTGTTCTTGGGAGTGCGCTCGTTCTTGCAATTGCAATCATCGTTGCAATCATGTGGACAACCCGATAATATGCGGGAATTAAGATTACAATATCGCAAACCATTCCCGAAGGTGTATCGTTTTTTTGCGGGGATCAAATCCATCCTTTTGCCTGAAGATAGTATCCTGCGCCTGTATAGACAATTCCTGCAACAATGATTGCAAGAAGACTCAAAAGAATGCTGCTGTAATTTCCCGCACCCGCTGCGCTCCAGAGCCATGAGAGAAAAAAGATCACGGCAAGAACACCGGCAATAATGACTGCAAAGAATGCAATGAGTGCAAGAGTCCCGGTCAGCACCAGATCATCCATGGATTAGAGATGTGCTCTTGTTCTATTTTAACCGTCCCGGAGTGACCGGACTATTCGAGATAGTCTGCCAGCAGTTCATTATAAAGCCTGCTGACATTTTCTCGTGTTGAGGGCATTTCAGGAAACCCGGAATATCCTTGCGCTGCTGGAAGATCATCTGCGAGATTGAGACGGTACTGGCTCTGTGAATAAAACCAGCCCTGCTTCTGGTAATACCATGAGAGGTATTCCTGTTCGGTCTGCCCGGGGGTTGGGATAAAAAAAGCTTTTTTCTTTTGGAGTTCTGCAAGTTCCATCATCGTTGTATACCCTGAACGGCAGATGACAAACTTTGCGCGGTTCATGAGCTGCACCTTCTCTTCATTGGACACATATCCTTTCACCGTGCAGTTGTCTGTCCCCGTAATCTCGGTCTTTCTTTTCGGACTGCCAAGGATGACCATGCTTGTACCGTCGAGTTCAGGAATGGACGGGAGGAGTAGTTCTTCGAGTTTTGTCCGCTGGGGTTCAGGTCCCGAGATGATGACAAGGTAGTTAAGATCCTCTGTGCAGTCCCGTTTTTGTATACTGGTGAGAATGCCTGAGAAGAATGCCCTTGATTGTGTGTCAGCGGATCCTGGAAGGGCAAGTTTTCCTGCAAGGGACAGAGCGCCCGGCGGATTGTCTGGTACGATGATCCGGTCATATTTCCTGTGAAGGTATGTATTGATGCGGAGTGCAAAGAGTTCCACCGGCCAGATGGCAAAGGGCATGTGGTAGTGCAGTTGATGGGTGATGAAGATGGATGGCACTTCTGATGAGTATGCCCCGAGCCGGTTGTCACTGATGATGAGGTCATAGCGATCCTTTGCCAGGATCTTTGCAAGTTGTTGTCGTTCTTTTGAAACGGCCGTAAGCAGGATGGGAAGATACAAAAAAAATTTTGGGAGGAACAGACTGCCCGAGCTGTACGGTGAAGGGTAATCCTCAAACTCAATGAACCGGCACTGGGGAAATTCCTGTTTGAGAGCATTTAAGGCATTACCGCACGCGGCAATGGTGACATCGTGATCGTGAGCAAGGAGTGTTTTTATAATGGGGATATCCCTCATCGCATGACCGAGTCCCCAGCTCAGTGGTGAGAGTAGTACCTGTGCCATTTTTTAGTTCCTCAAATCAGTGTATAGGTATTGCTTTTTTACAAGTATTGAATTGTTCGAAGGAGGGAGGGGTCTGCTACCATCCATCCCAGGAAACGTCATACGTCCATCCATCTTCATGCACCAGTGCAGGACGTGAAATACCCCATTTTCAAAATGGGCTCCTTTTACCAAAATACGCCTTAAGTTGGGCTAAAATGATCCCTAATAGAACCCTTTTAGATTGACGATCGCTTGCCGTATGGGCTAAAGTAGGTGGAATGTGAAAGAAAGGCCTTTTTTGGGGGTCAGATTGAAAAGTCTCTCGTCGGACACCTTCGTTAAAATCGAGGATTGATGCGGTGTGAAATGGAAAGGATGAGTGTAGATGTCCCAAACCCACTTCTCCGTCGTAGACCATCTTCCTCAAAGAGGGGGCTGCAAACAAAAAAGTGTCTAATTCGCGAAAAATGGAGCTATATATTTTTTGAAAACTGCACAGTGCGCCCTGTTTGGCTGGATTCTGGATAAATCGGGCTCTAAAAAGAGCTCAATTGAGCTCAATTGGATTGACGATCGGCTTTCAAATGACCTATAATCCGTGGATGGGCAAGAAACGCTGTTTTTACAAGCTCGTTTTTGGGAAACTGGCCGTCACGGATCCTACGGTTCCAGATCTCATACTCCCATCAGGGTCCGGCATACCGGATCCCGGAGGGAATACCAGCAAGTACGTTGTGGAACCATTGGAGGTTCACACATTATGAAGGAAGGTTGTCAGCTGTACACTTTCATTCCGCCATAAGTGCACATTTTCGCACCGCCATTGACCGTAGCAGTCTTAATCTACTTTCTTCACTGTTTGATCAATCGCAGGTTTGATAATCTC
>JAURZP010000313.1 GCA_030653335.1 Methanoregula sp.
GATTGACAAAGGGTTGATTGTCCGGCCCGGTATGTCCCCCCTGTCATCACTGCTCAAATTTTTCACGTATGCGGAATTTATTAAAAATCTGCATGCTGGAGACAAGGCATTCATTGCTGACGAAAAATGCACTTCGTGCGGTACCTGCGCCAGAGTCTGTCCTGTGCAGAATATTGTAATGGAGAACGAAAAACCGTCATGGAAGCACCACTGTGAACTCTGCCTTGCCTGCCTGCATTTCTGCCCGGTTGCTGCAATCCAGATGGGGCCAAAAACCGCAAAACGGGGACGATATAAAAATCCATCTGTCACTATTGCGGATATGAAAAAACAGCGTGGGGAATGCGGTTAATTGTTTTTTGCCAATCTGCCGGCAACTCACAGGCGCGGTTGTTGCTGGGTTCCGCAGTGGAAGGTTCCAAATCCTTCTACCATGGCCCGGGCGTTGATCCCGATCACTTCTCTATCAGTAAAAAGATTCCGTATGATCTTTAGTGCCGCTGCATCGTGCGGATCCTTAAACACCGGAACGATCACAACTGAGTTGCCGATATAGAAATTTGTATAACTTGCCGGGTAACGCTCGTCACCGTCCATCACAGGTGCCGGCATGGGCAGTTTTACAACGGTTAAGGGTTGTCCGCTCTGGTCAGAGGACTGCCGTAGAATCTCATAATTGTCATGCAGGGCCGGGTAATTTGCATCTGCGATATCCATTTCATAGGCGCATACCACGGTTGACGGCCCGACAAACCGGGCAATATCATCGATATGCCCATCGGTATCGTCACCTACAACCCCATCATTGAGCCAGATCACTTTCTCGACACCGAGATATTCTTTGAGTTTTTCTTCGATCTGGTCTGCTGACAAGGACGGGTTACGGTTGGGATTTAAGAGGCAGGCACGGGTTGTCAGTACCGTTCCTTTACCATTTACATCAATAGAACCTCCTTCAAGGACAACACCGGGAGTGAAGATGGGCAGGTTTAGCCGGCGGTTCATTTTGAGCGGAATCCTTCCATCCGGAATTTGGGCTTCATATTTTTTGCCCCATGCATTGAAGTCCCAGTGGACAATGGCAGTCTTTTGTAATGTACGGTTCACGAGGAATGTCGGGCCGTAGTCGCGAATCCAGACATCGGAATACTCACTGGTATGCAGGTTGATCCGATCCATATCTGCACCCGATTCCCTGAGCCGTGCCCGGACTTTGCGATGGATAACAGCGGTTGGAACAAAGAGTTCAACCCGCTCTGAGGTATGGATTGCCCGGATGAACTCAAAATACGCTTCTTCGACTACACTGAGATGAGGAAATGTCAGGTTGTTGTGCGGCCACGAGAGCCAGACGGCTTCATGCGGTTCCCATTCTGCGGGCATATGAAACCCACGGTTCTGTGGAGTATCCATATCCCGCAATGCAGGAAAAATCCCGCTCTCTCCGGGAAACGCAACTCCTATCCGGCCGTATGTTTCGGGACGACGGTTCCTAAAAAAACCCCATGATTCCTGTACCGAGCGGTTCATGGTGAGATCGAGGGAGGCAATCACCGTCTCTTCGCCATCACCGGCCTTTGCCAGAATCTTTCCAAAGGCATCACATACAAATGATCCCCCAAAGAAGCGGCAGTTCTCCTCAAGACCTGCCCGGTTCACTGCCGCAATATGGACACTGTTTGCCACTGCGTGACTTCGCTGGATCAGTTCCCATGCATCCTGCCAGTCGCCTTCAGCCGGTTCATCACCACCGGGATGGCCGATTGCTGTGGGGTAAAAGATGATCTCTGCGCCATCAAGCGCAACACAACGCGCAGCCTCCGGGAACCACTGGTCAAAACAGATAAGGACTGCGATTCGCCCGTACCGTGTATCAAAAACCCGGTAGCCTTCGCCGGGATAGAAGTATCCCTTCTCATAGAATCCGGGGTCCTGGGGTATGTGCACCTTGTGATAGGGTGGATAAATAGTGCCATCAGCATCGATCACTACGGCAGTGTTATAGAACCGTCCATCAGGCGCTTTTTCATAGAGCGGGACGATGATCACAACATTGTGTGCCTTTGCAATCTCTGAAAAAATGTGAGTGGATGGACCGGGAACTGTCTCTGCAAATATCGATGCATTGACACCGATATGCTTTGGGAAGTAGCGGGTTTTAAAAAGTTCGGGGAGGCAGATGATGTTTGCACCAGCTTTTGCTGCCTGCTCAACCTTGTCCTGCGCTTTTTTTTGCATCACATCCGGGTCATTACCTGCTGCCATCTGGATGAGACCGATAATTACTGTACCCTGCATACTCTTCGTGCTATACGGGTTTTTTTTACTGGGATATCATGCTATCCAAAGATTACCCTGTTTATTCATGGTTGCGTATGGGACTTGTTTGTCTGAACCGCGAAAATCCAATCGCTGTCTAATCCAGCATTAGTAAAATATATATTCCAAAAAGTTAAAGATACTTTTTAAAATGTAAAGGATAGTTTACATTTTCTATCCTTTTGTGGAGTTGCAGAATGATTAGAAGAACCTTTTTGTCATCCGTTTCCACGTTCTCTTCAGAGCGTGAGAGAAAAGGTGAGGGAATTCGTCATAGTCTCACGGACGGGAGAATCCGTTTTGCCCTCACAGCAGGCGCCTGTCTTTTTGCACTGGTGATCGTGTTAAAAAATATCCTTTTGGTTCCTGAAAGCAGGCTTGTACCGGATATTATTGTATACATCGGTCTCTATACCGGTTTTTCCCTTATGTATCCTGTGACCATACATGAGCGGCATTCGCATAAGATCAATAACCCTGCGCTCTGGAGTGCACTTATTGTTATCATGACACTTGCGATCATTGTCTTTTATGCACTCAGAAATGGGCAAAAATACGATGACTGAACCCTGCCAATATCACAATGGCAGTGTTGATAAAAAAAACTGCAACTTAAGGATGCATCAACGATCAATAATCATTCCAGGCAAGAGGTACAGGTCAGGATGAAGAACAGGATCAAGGTCTACAGGGCACTACACGATCTAACACAGGAAGCACTGGCAGACAAACTGGCCGTGACCCGGCAGACCATCCTTGCAATAGAGAAAGGCAAATATGATCCCTCGCTTGATCTGGCGTTCCGGATCGCGGAACTGTTCGGTATACCGGTTGAGAAAATATTTCTCCGCAGTTCTGAGGGAGAAGATAAACCGCAGTTTGAGGATTGACTGCAGGTATTTTAAAATATTATTCTTTTTTTGAGCCGAACGATTGGGATCATTAAGTTGTTTTTTCCCTGTTTTAAAAAAACCTTTCAACGAGATTATTTTAAAAAAAAGTTCCTCATGATCTAATGTGGTGCAGACAATAGCTAAATACCACAGATGTGGTGCGAATTGTTTAAATGTGTACACCACAACCGTTTATAGTAGTACACGTTTTATCAAATGTGTGCACCACTGTGGTTGCTGGTTCACCTCTTTTCGATGGTGCACAAAGATCCATTGTTGCCGTATAGTACCGGTCTGGCAAAGGATCTTTTCAGTGCAGTCAGAAATGGGATCTGCACCAGATAATAAAAAAGAGATGATTCAATGGAACATATCGAAGAAAAGAACAGGAATAACCTCTTCCTGATGGATAATTCGGCTAACCCGGCACCGCTGGGACTGTGTGCATTTGGCTTGACTACTGTCTTACTCAGTCTTCACAATGCCGGTTTCACCCCGCTTGGAAGCCCCATCCTTGCAATGGCAATTTTCTATGGTGGACTTGCACAGGTGATTGTCGGGCTTATGGAGTGGAAGAAGAACAACTCTTTTGGTATGCTCACGTTTGGGAGTTTCGGATTTTTCTGGATCTCGTTTGCCACGCTACTCATACTTCCAGTACTGGGCCTGACAAAAGCGCCCGGTCCGATCGATCTCGCAGCATTCCTTGGAGTCTGGACGCTTCTCATCTTTGGCCTGTTTATCTGCACATTAAAGATGCACCGCCTCCTTGCCTTTACCCTCTTTATGGTTTTGCTTCTGGCAATTTTGCTTGTTGCAGCACAACTCACGGGCATCCCACTCATCCTCACACTTGGAGGATATGCCGGTCTTGTTGCCGGTCTGCTCGCACTTTACATGGGACTTGGGCAGGTTATCAACGAGATCTATGGCAGACGGGTTCTTCCACTATAATCTT
>JAURZP010000305.1 GCA_030653335.1 Methanoregula sp.
CCGTGCGGTTCGCCACGTCCATAGAGCCCAGTACCTATTTCACAAAGATAACCAAGCGCCCGGTCTGGATTTTCCATGCGGCTAATGATCCGATCATCCCGTTTGCAAGCGGTAAACAGTTCTTTGATCTGGCAAAGGAACCAAAGACATTCAGCGAATTTTCCGGTAGTCATGGCATCAACCGCGATGTTGATACACAGATCATTATGCACTTGAGGCAAATTTATGCCACACGCGAGTGAATAAGTAATAGCTCAATAGAGAGGTTTGAGACCGGCAATGGCAGAAGAACGGGAGATGGACGACGCGCGAAAGCGTTATGAGTTCAAAAAGGCGCTCGAAAAGCTCGAGTTACAGCAGGGAGACGGCACAGAACTTATCACGATCTATATCCCTCCTGACAAGCAGATCTACGATGTTACCAATCAGCTGAAAGACGAATTTGGCCAGTGCGCGAACATCAAGAGCAAGCAGACCAAAACCAATGTCCAGAGTGCCATCTCCTCCATTCTCTCACGGCTCAAATACTACAAACGCCCCCCGTTGCATGGACTCGCGGTATTCTGCGGTACGGTCAAAACCTATGGTGATCGTACGGATCTCCAGTGCACGATCGTCGAGCCTCCCGAACCTCTCAATCTCTATATGTACCGCTGCAGCTCGAACTTCGAACTCGAGCCGCTCAAACAGATGCTTGAAGAGAAGTCCATCTACGGGCTTCTTGTCCTAGATCGTCGTGAAGCATATTGGGGCTTTTTACGCGGCAACCGGATCGAACCTGTTGGCGGAACAACTTCAACAGTCCCGGGAAAGACGCGCAAAGGCGGTCAGTCCGCTGCCCGTTTCGGACGACTCAGGGAGATTGCGATCGCTGAGTTCTATGCAAGAATAGGGGAGCGGGCCAGTGCGATATTCCTTGCCGAGAAAGATTTCTTCGAACGCTTCAAGGGTGTGCTTATCGGGGGCCCCAGCCCAACAAAAGAGGAGTTTGAAGCCGGTAGCTTTCTCCACCACGAAGTCCAGAAGCGGATCATCGGAATCTATGACGTAGCCTATACCAACGAAGACGGACTTTCCGAACTGGTGGATGCGGCAAAGGACGCGCTCAAAGGCATGGACGTCATTAAAGAAAAAGCGTTCATGGACAGATTCTTAAGAGAACTCGTCAAGGATGCCAGCATTGCTGCCTATGGGGAAGAGAGCATCAGGAAAAACCTTGAACTGGGCGCAGTCGATATCCTGCTTCTCTCAGCAAACCTCCGTAAATCCCGGCTCCGGATAAAATGCCAGAACTGTGATTTCACCGATGAAAAGACGGTTCACATTGATGCGGGAAAATCGGTCCGGGACATCCCTCTCGGTTCATGTCCGAAATGTACCGCACCGCTCCTCCTCGAAGAGGAGATCGATATCGTTGATGAACTGACCAGACTCGCTGAACAGAGTAGTGCCAAAGTCGAGCTCATCTCTGATGATTTTGAAGAGGGGTCAATCCTCTTCTCTGCATTCGGCGGGATTGCCGCAATACTGCGTTACAGGACGGGGTGCTGATGTTACTGGAGAAACGAAAATTAATAGAACGCGTGCTTAAGGAGAGCACCGGCATGGATGATGTGCAGCTGGCAGAAGGCGGCGAGCACGCTGATCTTGCCACTACTGTCGCATTCGCACTCGCAAAACAGAAGAAACAGGCACCGGTAAAGATCGCACAGGATCTTGTGGCTGAACTTTTGAAACATCCTGAACTCACTGGAATAAAAATTGAAGCAAAAGGCCCCTATATCAATTTCATTTTCGGTAAGGAATACGTAAGCGAAACAGTGAGGGCAGCAGTCAAGCCGGGCTACGGTTCGCTTGAAAAAAAAGCG
>JAURZP010000306.1 GCA_030653335.1 Methanoregula sp.
GCCGAAGCAATGCGGGCAGTCGTTGTTGTACTCTCCTCTGATTTTGAGCCCGGGGAACGACTGGTGGCGCTGGGCGGGATTGCGGCACTGCTGCGGTATAAGATGGGAAAATAAAAAAGAACGATTTATACCCGTGTAAAAAGAGAATAACAATTAAGGAAACAAAAATTTCATGAAAAGTCCGTTTCACATCATGCTCATCCCGACACTGGGCTGTCCTGCCCATTGCAGTTACTGCTGGAGTTCAGAAGCCGGTTCTCCAAAGATGAGCATTGATACAGTTAAAGAAACAGTAGCATGGCTTAAGGATTTTAGAAAAGATCAGGTCACCATCACCTTCCACGGCGGTGAACCGCTCCTTGGGGGTGCAGATTTTTACCGGCAGGCACTCCCCCTGATATCTGAAGGATTAAGCGAGCTCAGACCCACATTTGCGATGCAGAGTAACCTCTGGCTGCTGACTCCGGATCTTGCGGACATTCTTGCGAAATACCATGTGCCGATCGGCACCAGCATCGACGGCCCTGAAGCACTCAATGACTCCCAGCGGGGTGATGGTTATTATAAAAAGACCATGCAGGGTTACGAGCTGGCAAAGGCACACGGCCTCCAGGTCCGGTTCATCTGCACATTCACCGGAGAATCTGTAAAGCAGAAAGAGGAGATCTTCCAGTTTTTCCTAAAGAACGGTTTTGTGATGAAACTCCATCCCGCGCTGCCGTCCCTGCGCAGTGAGAACCCGAAGCAGTGGGCACTCGAACCGGCAGCATACGGGGAACTGCTCGTCTTTTTGCTGGACAAATATCTTGAAAATATGGGCAGGATCGAGATCATGAACATCAACGACCTGTGCCGGTGCGTCTCTACCCGGAGGGGTTCAGTCTGTACGTTTGCTGACTGCATGGGAAGCACCTTTGCCATTGGACCCGATGGCAGCATCTATCCCTGCTACCGTTTTGTCGGTATGGACGAGTGGGTGATGGGCAATGTGCGGGATCGACCCTCTGTAGAAACCCTCGCAAATACTCTTGCAGGAAAGCGGATGCAGGCCTACAAGGAATTTGTTGACAAATCATGCAGGGAATGTTCGCATATCAAATACTGCCGTGGCGGGTGTCCCTACAACGCGATCGTTCCAACAAAAGGAGAGATACTGGGTGTTGATCCTCATTGCGTGGCCTATAAAAGGATCTTTGATGAAATGAACGACCGGGTCAACAAAGAGATGTTTGAGTCCGATGAGATGGACATGACTGCCTTCTCCCCGTTCGGTGCACGGCCAAAGCAAACGACAAAAGCAGGAATGATGACCCTGATGCACTCGGTGCTTTCAAAATAAGAAATATCAGTTCAACGTTTTTTTATCATCGAGTTAAAAAACTAAAAAATATAATTATGATGTTTCCCACCCCCTTTAAGAGTCGCTCGGCCGCCTCGGCGGGGCCTCGCTGGGCAGATCGGTTTATCATATTTGCTTTTTTATTCATGGATGGTTGAAAAAAATGAAATGGAATTGCCACATCACAATATGATTTAAGCACAGATTTCGCACCCTTAGAAAATAGGATTTATAACGGCAATTATCCCTAAAGCTTAGATATATATCTTAGAATACTATATCTTCTAAGCACAATGG
>JAURZP010000307.1 GCA_030653335.1 Methanoregula sp.
CAAAAACCATACGACCTGTTTTACATACCGGGCACTGGCAAGAGATAACACCTGTTAACCTTTCTAATCGCTCCAGACTTGTCTCCGGGCCTTTCTGTCTCTTTATGATGGACTGGATATCTGGCTTGTTTTCCGGGACAAATTGCAGTTTGAGATTATTTATCAGAGTTGGGTTATAAACGCCATACCGCCTGATTTTCACAAAGCGTCTGGGTAGAATATGCATGGCAAACCGGCGCAGGAATTCAACGCCATTGAGGGTTACAGGCTTTTTAATGGCACTATCGCGGTAATCTTTGGCAATGAATGTTACCTGTGTATCGGATACATTCAAAATACGTTGGTTGGTGATGGCTACCCGGTGTGTGTATTGCCCCAGGTATTTTACCACACGATCAGCATTTGCCAGTGAGGGTTCGCAATGCACCACCCAACGGGTTGAATATGCCTGTTGCACCTTATCATCGAACAGTGTGAGTTCATGTTGTTTTCGCAGGGCACGTTTGAGGCTGTCGAGGAACTTTCCTTTAAAGGTATCGCTGAGCTGATGCACCGGATACAGGTATTTGCCTGATGATCCGATGTTTTTCCATCTGCCGTCAAGGGTATAGCCGGCAGCAGGTACAATGCAGTGAATGTGAGGATGAAGCGAAAGGTTCTGACCCCAGGTATGCAACACAGCAACAGCTCCACTTTCAACACCATAATGCGAATAGCCGAATGAACGCAGGGTATTCCAAACCGCTGCAAAAAGTAGGTCGTAATACATTCTCTGGTTATGCAGGCAAACTGCATTAAGCTGGTGAGGCAACGTAAACACAATATGGTAGTGCTTTATAGGCAAGGTGTTTTGCATCAGGTCATCAATCCAGAAAGCCTGTTTGGCTGCCTGACATTTAGGACAGTGCCTGTCGCCGCAACTATTATAGCTGTAACGTACTGTGCCACATCCTTCACACACTTCTTCGTGTCCGCCAAGAGCAGCAGTACGGCATTGCACTATTTTGTCCAATACCTTTAGTTGCAACGGAGAAAGTTTTGTCTGTGCCAGCAGATGGGAACCAAAACGGTTTACCACATCGGCCAGTTCAAACCCGGGCCTCATTTTTTGTGATAGTTATAAAGCGTATCGAGCGGGCTGTGGGGTTTAATGAGCGGGCATTGTGCCACATGCAGGTAAATCATCGTGGTGGTAATTTCAGCATGACCAAGGAGTTCCTTGAGTGTTACGATATTCAGCCCCTGTTCGAGAAGGTGGGTTGCATAAGAGTGTCGTAATGAATGCAGGTTTACTTCTTTTGTGATAGAAGTTTTTTTCAGGCTTTCGCGCATCACCCAAGAAAGGCCTTTAACACTGTAACGACCATCGGACTCTTTGCCATTGAACAACCAAATGTGTGGATTCTCTGCTTTCAGATACTTTTTCAATCCTATCGCCATATTCTTTGCCAGGGGAACAATACGGTCTTTCTTGTATTTGCTCTGGCGGATGTGAATGGTTTCGCGTTCAAAATCTATATCCGAAATTTTCAGGTTGATTACCTCCTGTCCGCGCAGACCAGCTGAATAGATCAATGTTAGAACAATCCGCTGTTTAAGCAGCGTTGGTGCAACAAAAAGTGCTTTGAGCTCCTGTTGGTTTAAGGATAATAGGAAGCTTGGTATCATTTTTTAAAGACGGTAGCGCAATGGCATTTTTGTTCATACCAAGCAGGCGGTAATAGTAGCGCAGTCCGTAAACCATGTGTTTAAAGCTGCTTCGCGAGGGCGATTTTGGATCACGTGCCAAGGCAACCAAATATTCGTTAATCTCTTCGGG
>JAURZP010000308.1 GCA_030653335.1 Methanoregula sp.
GAAAAGATGGGCGGACCTGGCTATGTTCGATCAATGAAGAGTCGCCTCTGGTGAAACGCCTTGAGGACTTCGACAACTCGCTCATTGAATCGATGGTTGGGCCTGCGATCCTGCCTGTGGTACGGCCGGATTCTTAGTCAACTCATACGAGTACATTCTCAAAAGATACACAAGCAAGGACAAGATCGAAATAGATCCCGTTGGTGGATACCATAACCTGCTCGGTGACAAAATCACTGAAAAGAAATACTGGGAAAAACTCTGGACGGACACCTTCTACGGGTACGATTTTGATAACACGATGATCCGGATCTCGCTCATGAACATGGTGCTTCACGGGATCAAGGCGCCCCAGGTTGCCCTGCAGGATACACTCTCAAAAGGATTCAAGCAAAACGACCGGTACACCATTGTCCTCGCAAACCCGCCATTCAAGGGAAGCATCGATAAGAGCGACATCAACGATGCCCTCACGATCCAGACCACAAAGACCGAACTGCTCTTTGTCGAGCGGATGGTGCACCTCCTACAGATTGGCGGGAAGTGCGGGGTGATTGTGCCGGACGGTGTGCTGTTCGGCAGCTCCAATGCCCACAAGAAACTCCGGCAGATCCTGCTGGAACACTGCCAGCTTGAAGGGATCGTTTCCATGCCTTCCGGTGTCTTCAAGCCGTATGCCGGTGTCTCTACTGCGGTATTGATCTTCACTAAAGGAGGGTCAACCGAAAAGGTCTGGTTCTATGATATGGATGCGGACGGGTACTCGCTCGATGACAAACGGACATTAATCGATGGTAAAGGGGATATCCCGGATATCATCCGTCACTACCACAACCGGAAGAAAGAGAATCCCGCAGACCGGAAAGGCAAATGTTTCTTTGTGCCAAACAGCGAGATCAAGGATAACGGATACGATCTCTCAATCTCGCGTTATAAGGAGATTGAGTATGCAGAAGTCCAATACGAAAAACCAGAAGTAATCATTGAGGAGATCGAGAAGCTGGAAAACGAGATCCAGAAGAGTCTTAAAGATTTGAAAGTTCTATTGAAATAATGAGGTAATCTTCTGGTTCAATACTTTTTTTTGTTTTCAACAGAGCTCAATATTAGCCGCTATCCCGTTTTGATTTTCTTAATTGTTACTTCAATTTAGTCTTCTTTGACTAATCCTTCCTCATTCCATGTTTTTTTTAAATAACAATCCGATTGTCTGTCGTCTTTTACATAAACGGTTCAGCCGCATTTGTCCCATCGATGAGAAGCAATATATTTTTCCTGTAAC
>JAURZP010000314.1 GCA_030653335.1 Methanoregula sp.
TTCAGATGAATAACGAAGCAATCGCACACCATCAAATCCTCTCTCAAAATAAAAAACTGGGTAAGGGTGAATGTGAAGCAATCGCGTACTGCAAATCAACCTCTTCACTATTTATTACCAATGATAGAAAAGCACGGGAAACTGCAATACAATTCCAAGTAACGGTCATTTCCCTGCCGGCATTGCTCCGCATGCTTATCATTAAAAAAATCCGTACGAAAGACGAAGTGAGAACCCTGCTGAATAAAATGAAGAAAAATGATTATATGATCCTTGATCCCGTTGTTGAAAACAGTATATTTGCCTGACAATGCGAGTGAATTGGTCGTATTAAACCGACCGTCCGCAGATATCCAGAAAAAGGTACACATATTATTGCTGGCAGTCTTGATGACTGGTACGATATCCAGACCGGTAAAAAAGACGGGCAAGTTCGTCGCCGTCGTTATTTCCGTGTAGTTTCATACAGTCATCAGTTCTTCTTGAGTCAGTGATATTTGTCGATCTGTCCTGCCGGATGCCTCCCAATAGCATCCATTAACGCACTTTTAAACCAATTATCAACCCCGGTTCACCTCAAATAACCCCAAAATAGCGCCTCTCAAAATCGGTGTGACGGAATTCCCCTGTTTCTGCATTCTAAAGCCGCTCCGGTTAGCATAAGACTCCCATGGTTGTACTGTGATACACACCCTCGTAGATGTAGCCTGCCTTGAGAAATTCCGCAAGGATTTTCTTATCCATCGGAATATTTTCCAGCAGCCACTCATGCGGGATGTTGTCGAAACAACCGCGAATATCTCCTTCCAGAACGTATGTAGCAGAAACGTCCTTGCTTAAACATATGAAAAGATACTGGGCTGCATCCTGCGCGCATTTATAGAGCCTGAACCCAAACGACGTTATGTCAGCCGTTGTTTCCGCCCACGGTTGAAGAGCCAGAGCGTATAGCGCCTGCATTGCTCTGTCATAGAACGTCGGAATGGACAGCGGTCGCTTTTTGTCGGAATTGGGTTTCGGGATATAGATTCTCGCCAGGGGTTTGGCTTTGTATCCTTTGTCGATGAGGGAGATTGCTGCTCTCATCCGTTCGGCGGGAGTTCTCCATCGGACTCCGTCGACTCCAGCAGTTCGCTTGCCTTTGTTTTCGGTGACCTTTTTTACAGCCAGTGCTTTGGCAAAGTAAGAGTGCGTAAGGATATACTGCAACCTTCTTGCCAGTCGGGTTTTTCCTTCTTTTACTGCTTTTGCGATTCTTGTTTGAAGTCTATTTACATACGAGTGTGCCTTGTCCCATGGAAAATTGTTCCATTGGCGGGCAAGCTCTCTGTCTGTGCTGTCCTCGCTTGTGAGCGTCGTTGAACATTTCACATTCATAGATTTTACCTCAAGTTCGTCGTGATTGGTCAACCGCACGTCTGCACCCTTTCAGGTCAGGGCAAATTTTGAACCCTTATCCGAGCCATTACAGTTCGGCTTTCGCTTCTTGCGGTATCCTGTTCCCACTACGCATTTAGTTTCACTCACGTGATTCCCACCCGTTGCCGGGAGCGTATTGGAGTTTCCAAGTTCCATAATCCGGATAATTGTAACGTTTTAGGAGCTGCCTTTAGACCGGGAGTGCAATGTCCATCCGTTTCAGCATGTTCGCAGCTACTGAAACCGAACTCCGTACCTTTTGGTGCTGACGCAACAGTCTCTTTCGCCAGTTTTAAATTACGATCCTGTAGCAATTCAGTGTACCTTCTCCATGACGCTTTTTTCCTTGCAGATTGAATCGGTGAGACTCCTATCTTTCCACGTTGTCTTCCGGGCTTCGCACCAAACTGTTACCAGTGACGCACGCCGGAATAGGAACACCCTGAATGGATAGGGTGGCTTTCTTTAGCAATCCGAATTACAGCTTTTCTTGTCGCACGCGTACATTTTAAACCGCAGATCTATTCCGGTTAGCCTCAAATCACCCCAAAATAGCGCCTCCCCAAATCCGTGTGATGGAATTCTCCCGTTTCAGCTACCTAAAGGTCCGACTACACCTTCTCTCAGGAAGTTCCGGACTCCGGGATATACTGGAACAGGAGCTGAATCAACCCATCAGGGAAAGAAAAACCGGAAAAACGAATATTCCCGTTACGGAGGAACGCAGTGCAGGAATGCAAAAGTCAATCTTTGCATCACATCTGAAGCAATCGAAGATATTCTTCCCGTGTCATCCCTACGGTTCTCATATTATTCAAAATAATCGTCACCGGGATCTCATCATACTGGGGAATCACAACAGGTCTTTTTGCAGATGGATGATGGAAGATCATATGATCACCGCTCTGGCGGACGAACGTACAACCGGACCTCTCAAATATCTAAACCTGTGTTTTCCAATTCGTAGGAGATATCTTTTTCAAATCGCATCACTCAAACACGTAAAAAAACTGAAATGAAATGATTCATAGGAAGTTGGGATCTCTTATCCGGATCTTTTCATGGGTAGTTATACTACGGGAATCGGAATACTGATCTCTTCAAAGCATACAATTTTTTTGTTGGTCGTTACAACATTTCCTTCCTGGACATACCCGTATTCATTCAGTAACTCGTCAAGTGTCCCCATTTTAGCTGTCTCTTCCAAATGGATCGTAATAACTTCCTGTAAATTTTTCTTGGCTTCCTCAGGAGTGTGACCGCAGCTGGCAATATCGAGCTCCGGGCAGTACGACGTGTACATGTTTCCTTCTTTCCAGATTTCAGCAGTAGTGATAAGATCCCGCATATACTCTTCCTCTCATCACCAGTATGTCCGTTGCCGTTAAATAGGTAGATGGTAATTTTTTCATAAAAAAATCCGCATGAAGTCAAATGACTTCGCACCAAAGCAATGAAAATTTTGCACTTCAGATTCAATTTCCATTTATCTGATCTTTCGTCTACAGATTTTAGATGTCTAAATACGAGAGACAATACCGGAATGTATTTGTGGAGATGTACCTAATCACTACATGATCAGGATATTCCCCTTTAAGGATGAGAAGATATGATTCTTGAGTATATT
>JAURZP010000339.1 GCA_030653335.1 Methanoregula sp.
TCGGTGAGAGCGACAGGGATACATGAATCGTTTTACCTGTTTTTGTCAGCCGTTCGGTTTCATAGCGTTCAACCGGTATGCCATTCTGGATCTTTTTTAAGAGATTTCTGGAATCATTCAGTTTATCCGGAGGGAGGAGAAGGGTAACTGATTTTCCTTTGATCTCTTTTGCTGTGTATCCGTAAAGTTCTTCGGCACTGTGATTCCAGTCGGTGATAATGCCATCAAAGGTTTCTGCTACAATCGCATCACTTGAGGAGGCCACGATAGAAACCAGTCGGCGGCACATCTGGGTGTCATGGTGCATCCTGCCACTTAAAAAGGAGATAACGGCAGCAATTAATATGTAGACAACAACCCGCGCCAGAGCAGCAGTCAGTACATTAATACTGGCAGGATACAGGAAAAAGACTGCCCCGCAATAGAGTGCCGAGAGAAGGATCGTGAATGGCACACCCCTTTTTGGATAGTAATACGCTGCGAGAATGATCGGGATGTATAAGAGATGGGGAAGAACGTTTGTGATGCCATGAATAAGCCCATATATATTCAGAAGAAGAGTAACTGCCGCACTTATCCCGATGAGCACCGGGATCAGAAGAGGTCGTTTGTACACCTGATCAAAATATAAAAAATCCATGTCGTGGAATCCCTCTGATTATATACTCAGTGTTTACCCGTTTCCTTTTAAATGGTTGGTGCTGTTCTCCGATTCCCGTATCAGGGTAGCGGCGTTGTGAGGTAGTGCAGGATCCGGTCAATGACGACCGGGTTTTTTGGCAGGTTGATGTGGCAGTACTGGTCGGGACTGGGCAACGTAGCGGTCTCATCCAATGGCAAAATATCAAGAGAGATCCCCGGAAGGCGCGATTCCCGGTGCGATACAATCCCATCACCGTCCCAGGTTTCCTGCCAGCCACCGTCACTGTTGAGACCCCATGTTTTTCCCTCAAACAAGGGAAAGAAATCCGGCATGCCATCGGGGTTTGCCGTGACGATGATCCGGTAGGTGATGTCATCTCTGGTTCCTGCCAGGCGGAGTTTATGCATAGCGGGACTTGCCGGCCTGACATCCTGTACTATCAAATCCATTGAAGGATCAAATCCCTGCGGGACAAATACTCCCGTGAGCCGGTTGATGATATCTCGTCCTTTCAGCGGGTCATGGAACAGTTCGGCAAGTACTGAACCATTATTAGGCGGGCCAAGGCCAATGAGCTGCCGGACTTTCTCTTTTCGTTCGGTACCATCCATCACTTCAAGGAGATACCGGGTGATGCAGGTGCCAACCGAATGGCAGACAATGTTAACCGGACCTGTGTACCCGCTCTCGTCCCGCATATCGCTGATATACGCTTTCAGGGCTGCCGCTCTCCTGGCAATATCCGTGTTGTCCATGGTTGAATGGTCGAATTTCCACACGGTGATTGATGCATCTGATAACCGGGGTACGAGCCGGTTCCAGATCCCCGGATGGCTGTTCCATCCATGGACGAGGAGGACCGGGCATTGGCTTTTGCTCATTACTAAAATTGTTGGCAGGCATATACGATAGGTTCTGCGATCTGGATTTCTGGTTATGGAATGAAGGGGTGGGGGATGACTCCTATTGTTAATGTCATGTCTCTTTCTGTCCTCGATAGAACAGATGAATACCCCATAAGGGACAAGGAACGCTGTGCATTTGTGCTACAAGCGGACGCACTGGACATCGCCATTACTAAGCAACTGGTCGAGGCAGCACAAATCCTTGGCATCGGCTTCATCGATCACATCATCGTTGCGAAACAGGGTCACTTGTTGTTTAAGGAGAGGGGTTTGTTATAATCTCCTTTTTTTTTATGTACATGAGGATACCCCTGCTTCGCAGGCAAAACCGGAGTCCGGGCATGGTGAAAACAGTCCCGCTGCACAGATCATATCAAAACGACAACTCGTGGAAAATAAGTTCTCGGTTCTGAAAAGAAAATTCAACGGCGATCTCAAAGCACGAAGATTCCGCATTCAGATTAAAGAAATCGCTAACAAAATGATTGTCTGTAACATTCACAGGTTCTTACAATTTCTCACCGTCGAGGTTTTCTACAGAGCAAAAAAATTATCTCTTTCTCAATACAAGAACAAGCCCTGCCAGCCCGGCTGCCCCGATTGCTGCAAGAGGCAGCATGCCGGATTCCACGGTAGTCGCCGGTGCAGGTGGAATGGCGGTAGTGGCCGGCAGGGGTGTCGGCACATACCCGGATGGGGGAGTGACCGTTATTTCATACACCGAGATTGCCTGTGGCCCGGGCATTGCCGACATGCCGGGGCAGGTTGCGGAGGATGCCTTTCCGTTCCGGAACACGACATCGACGCTTGAGCCGTCAGTGCTGCCGCTCGTGGTATCGTACCGCAGCTCCTGGCCGGGAAGAAGCGAACCCTCCCGGACTACCGCACCGTTTCTCTTCACTTTTACGCTCCCGGACTGTGCCGTGCAGGTAGTTCCGGCACAGGCAGAACAATCAGGAACCGTTGTCGTTTCCACCGCGTAACCGGCAACAAGGGGGGTTGTGATCGAGTTCAGGTTACCGATGATTATGTTCGCGTACTCGTTATTCGGGGGAGTGCCATAGAGTTTTGCAAACGTTATCCAGTTCCCCCCTGCACCGCCAAGACTCGTGGCAATAACCGGGTCACCTGCTTTGAAGAGCGAGGCAACAGCAGCGTCCGGTGCAATCCCGGAAAGGTTCGAAACACTCATTGGGGTAAAGTGGCAGGCCGGTGCACTATCGGGAGAGAAGGAGCACCCGTACTTCTGCGGGTGATCGATGGTGATGGTATTTGTCTGCGGGTTGATGTCAGAGATCGTGCCCCTGACTGTGACTTCCAGGATAGCCGCATTTACCGGTAAACAGATGCAGCACAGGAGCAGTGCCGCAATAATTGTGAAGATACATACCTTTTTCATGATTATTTTCGTCTCCCAGATGGGTCTATGTTTCATCTCCGCACGGGAATATAAAAGGATTCTTCTCAAAAAAACTGCTCTGTGGAATCGGGCATGAACCTTTTTTTGTTCACAACAAAACGATGAAAACCGGTTCTGTTGAAAATACATGAACAGGATTTCACACCGGAATTGTGAAAATCATTCAGTCAGGAGCCCGGATGAGCTTCAAGGCCACAGTACGGCGGGGCAACCACCAGATTATATGAACAGGTAATTGATCCGCCGCGGGGCGCCCTCCAGTGCGGCGGCAATTATCCTGAAGGGGGAATGGGGGCGCGAGGCCCCATCATTCTGTTTTAAGCATGATCTTCAATACAAAATAATTTTGGAAAATCCGTTACTTACGGGGGCTTCGCCCCCGGCAGCCCCGTTATGACACGGACTTCCGGTTTCACCGGCAGTTGTCCAGGATCTTCCCGCATCCCGCCTCTACGCAGGTCCAGTAATAATTGTTGCAGGTAGCGTATGATGGCCCGCGGTACGAATACGTGCTGTAATATCCCTGGCACTGGCTGCAGCTTGCGTAATAGGTCGTTGTGGTAGTTCCGCCACCGGATGTACCGCCGCCGGTTGTGCCACCTCCCGTAGACGTTTTCCAGCAGACCCCCTGAGAATAATATGTGCCCGACGGGCAGCCCCCGCCCCGTACAATTAGCGGGCCTCCCTCGCCACCGGATGTGCCACTTCCCGTTGTACTGCCACCGGTTGCACCTGCCCCCATTGCACCGCCACCGGTTGTGCCGCTTCCCGCCGGCTGGTTCCAGCAGTTCCCGTCATAATAATACGGGTACCCGCCCGGGCAGCAGTGACCGCTGCTCGATGAGTATTTTGCATACCCTTTCGGGCATTCCTGGCAAAAGTCGTTGTAATAATACGGGTATCCTTCCCTGCAGCAGTGTCCGCTGCTAGATGTGTATTTTAGATACCCCTCTGAGCATTCGTGGCAAAGGCCTTCGTAATAATACGGGTATTCCTGCCTGCAGCAGTGCCCGCTGCTGGTGGAAGTTTTGTAATATCCGGGAGAGCAACCGCTGCTGGTTGTCGTTACCACCGTTATACCGCTTCCGGTTGTGCTACTCCTTGTTGTACCGCTTCCGGTTGTGCCACTTCCCGCCGGCTGGTTCCAGCAGTTCCCGTCATAATAGTACGGGTACCCGGTTTGGCAGCAGTACTCGCCGCTCGAATTGGTTTTTCCAAATCCCTCCGGGCACTCGTGGCAAAGGTTGTCGTAATAATACTGGGACCCGTACGGGCAGCAGTGCCCGCTGCTGTTGGAATATTTGTAATACCCGGGAGCACAGCCCCAGCTGCCGGACGATGACGTGGTAGAATTGCCATAGGAATACATGTCCGTGCACCCGCCGGACAAAATAAAGACTATCGTGATGATTCCCAGAATGAAAAGCGGCGTGATACTCCTGGCCGCAATTCCCTTGCCCAACAATTTTTTTGTAAACATTGGCTGCACAACCGGAGAAAATTTTGTTAATCGTAATATTGCGTCCCGATATATAAAATCAGGGGATTGGCGGATGGAAGCTTTCCGGTTAGAGAGACATTATTCACTTCACTCTCATGCCAATTGTGGCACGATATGAACCGCGAACTGTTCCCTGTAACAATGCGGAGTGTTTTCTATAGTCTTGCTCGTCACGACGATGAATTCCGTAAAACATTGCGGGAAGTGTTGCTGGATGATGCAACTGCAAAATAATTCCATCAGTCAGCGATGAAAAAAACTGACTGAAACGCGAATGGCGCACTCTACCGTTGTTTCCGTCCGGGTTGATGACAATTTGTTCCTTCCCATGTAATGACCATTTTAAATTTCAGGCGCTGTTGCTTTAAATTCAGGATTGGTTCTGTGCCCCGTCCTTTTTTCTGATATACCAATGTTGGCACATCGGACTCGCGGACGGGCTGGTTCTGGAACTGCGAGTCAATGACCAACGTGCAGACAACAGATGGACCCGCGTACGTGCTCATACATTCATCTGCCATTTTATGTTAGTGAATTAATTATTTTTTTGGGGAATAATTCTTTTGGCATCACACGCCAATCACGAATGCACATTCATCGGAGTTTGCGTCCGCCACTCTGCTTCTGAAGTATGATGAAACTTTCATTCCTTGGACATTCGTGCGGGTTCTTACCGTCCTTTGTGATCCACTTCCCTTCCTGCGGGTTGAATCGAGCCGGGCATGACAATTCTTTAACCATCGGAACATGAATTCCCGGGACCATCTTGATTTTGATGTGTTCACAATCTACACAAAAATTGTATTGACTCATCTACGTTCTCCTGCATGTTAGCAATAATCAGACTTGACGAGGTCTGTTGTCTTGTCATGCTATATGCATTCTGTATGATTCTGTATGCGAAAAACGCGTTGGAGTGTAAGGTCACTGCACAGCCCCATTCAAATTCGCAGAAACTTACCTCTAACTACCCCAACTTCAATTGTTTCCCAGTCGAGTGCTCAGCGTGACTACAGGATTCCACAATCTTCCTCTGCGCCAGATCCAGCTGGTCGCGTGCCCGGTCGTCATGTGGATGGATCTTCAATAATTTGTTAAATGCACGAATCGCTTCAAGGTATTTCTGCTGATGCATGAGTGCTAAGCCCTTGTTGAACCATGCTTCGGTGAATTCCGGGTCGATGTCGGCAGCCTGTGCAAATGAGTTCAAAGCATCCTGGTATCTGCCCATTTTGAAAAGTATTATGCCTTTGTTATACCATGAGTTTGCATTGTTGGCATCGTGTTTGATTGCCCTGTCCACGAGATCCAGTGCCTCGTTGTATTGACCGGATTCAGCGAGTCCGACTGCTCTATTTGAGAGGTCACGGGCATCGGGCATAATATTGTGTCGTAGTGGTGGAGGATAAGGTTGTTGAATGACACATCTGATAATAATCAATTGTTCTCATACACAGGGGATAACTTCTATTGTTTCCAATGTTTTGAATGGTTATAACCTATCAAAAAGAAGATTTATGTATGGGTATAACCTAACACAATTGTGTGAACAGTCTCTTCGAACTTCTTACTTCATTAAACCCCTGGTGGAGCGACCAGACATTTGATACCGGAAGAACCCGGACCCGGTATTTCTCAAAGATCCAAAGGTACCTCGAGACAAAAGAGATCATTGTGCTCAGCGGGGTACGTCGTTCGGGAAAAACCACCTTGCTCTTTCAGATTGTCAGGCATCTCATAACTACCCAAAAAGTGCCACCAAGAAACATCCTTTTTGTTAACTGCGATGAGCTGGATATTTCAGCACTTGAAAATGCAATCTTCAACGTTGTGGACACCTATCGCAAGGAGGTTGCTGCAAAAGGAACGCTGTATCTGGTCTTTGATGAGATCCAGAATATCAAAGACTGGGAGCGTGCGATAAAATCCCTCTACGACCGAAAGAATTACAAGATCATCATATCCGGATCCTCCTCTTACCTTCTGGACACCCGGATATCCACATTACTGTCGGGAAGATACTTTTCTGTGCCCGTGTTCCCGTTGGATTTTGTGGAATATCTCTCATTCCACGATATAGAAATAAGCAACGATCCGGTTAACCTTGCGGCCCATAAATATGAAATTCTGACGATGCTGAAACAGTATCTTCGAGAGGGTGGTTTTCCCATTGTGGTTTTGCAGAAAGAAAAACTCACAAAACAGGATTACCTCAAGGCATACTACGACAGTATCATTTACAGGGATATCATTCGCATCAATGAAGTGCGGAACCAGAAAGCGCTCACAGACCTCCTGCATTACCTTTTCACAAACATTACATCCCCATATTCATATCGACAACTCAAAGAGATGCTTGGAATCGATCTTGCGGCAGTGAAAGATTATATCCACTTTGCCGAAATGGCAAAAATTCTCTTCGAAGTTCAGCATTTTGCCTGCTCTATCCAGGCTCAGTCCCGTCCGAATAAGAAGATCTATTGCATAGACAACGGACTCCGTAACGTAGTATCATTCCGTTTCTCTGAAGATGAAGGGAAACTTGCAGAGAATCTTGTTTTCGTAGAATTGATACGAACCGGTGCATCACCCTACTACTGGAAGAAAAAGAAAGAAGTTGATTTTGTAATTAAATCCACAGATAATACCCTCGTTGCAATCAACGTTTGTTATACCGATGATATTCCCGATCGTGAGGTAGAAAGTCTTCAGGAGTTTGAGAAAGAATTTGGTAATAAAGTCAAAAGCCAGATCATTCTTACAAAAGATCTGGAAGACGAGCGGGATGGAATCGTCTATATCCCTCTCTGGAAGTGGCTAATCCAGGATAAAACGATACGAGTCTGAAATCCAAATGGGTTTTTGGCAAAACCGGCTTACGGAAAAAAATGTAATCTACACCCGTATTCGAGGTTAAAAAATGGTATGAAATATAATGTTGTATTTAGAAATCAGTCATAATCCTGAACTGATCAATCTCTTCCCGGTCGAGCTGCTCTAAGAACTCATCTGCCGCATGACCAATGTCTTTGCTCGCGGTGATGGCACGGCCGACAACTAAGATATCTGCACCAGCCTTGAGGGCATCCTTTACTACATTGACCCGGACGCCGCCAGCGGTTGCGACAAGGAGCTTGCCGCCGGCTGCCTTCTTGATTGCAGGGATGTCGCCCCATGCATGGGCTGCGTCATCGGTGTCGATTGCGCGGTGGAGTTCTACGATATCGGGCTTGACTTTCAGGCTCGCAATAACCTTTGCCGGGTTCTGCACATTGAGCATATCGACAATCGAGTAGATGCCAACCTTGCGGGCTTCGGCAATTGCCTTTTCCATGGTTGATACAGGTGCAAGACCAGAAACCACGACCGCGTCTGCGGTTGCATCGGCGGCCATCCGGGCTTCGAGGTTACCGGTATCTAAAATCTTTAAGTCCGCGATGATGAACGCGTTGGGGCGGAGCTTGCGGATCTCGGAAATGACTCCAAGGCCAAACTTCTTGATAAGCGGGGTACCTGCCTCGATGATGAGGTGGTCATTCTCCGGGAGTTCCTTTAATACCTGTGCAACCTTGCCCATGTCCACAAGATCCATTGCAACCTGGAGATATGGTGCATCCCAGAGGCGCTGTACCTTGAATCCCATAATTGCATGGGCGGCACGGTCTTTCTCGTACACGAGGGTCTTTGCGTCCGGGAATGCTGCGAGTGCACGGTTGAGTGCAAGTTTCATAGCGCCATAGTTATACCGGTAGAGGCGGTTGTAATCCTTTGCATCCGGGTGAACGAACACCGATGCGAGGATCGCAACTTTTTCAATGTCAATTCCGTTAAACAGGCCTTCATCAACACAGTCTGCAACTGCCTTTGCCACTGCTGCCTGCACAGGACCAAACATCTCGTTTACCTGTGACATATCCTTTAAGGTGACTTTCGGGATAACGAGCGTGACTGGTTTTGTGAGCAGGTTCGGGCGGACTACTGCAAGCAGCGGGGTGTGGCCGGCTGACAACTGTGAAATCCCGTTTGCAAACGCTGAACCGATCGGGCCTTCCTTATCGCCCATCAGCAGATCGATGTGCGCAATCTCCGCGCCATCGCCAATAAGTGCTTCTCCGACTAAATACATGGAACTCTCCTAATCCTCTTAATATGTGACGCTGAGTGATGATAAATATATCAAATCATGTGCATGCAGCCAAATCAGAATATCACTTCTTCTGGTATTTCTTTCCTGCCGAGAATGCCTTATCGACAGGCTTTCCAACCTGCCAGTAGGCAGACTGGGCGTACACGATTGGGTCGAGCTTCTCTGTATCCGGTTTCCCGTCCGTTGCGCATGCTTTATCGACATGAATCTCAATAACTTCTCCGATGTAGAGCAGGTGGCTCCCGCAGTCAACGGATTTGAAGAACCTGCATTCAATGTTGACCGGGCATTCCTCTGCTAATGGAGCGGTCTTTAACTTGCCGTAGAAGGATCTGAAAACCTTTGACTTGTCTTCCTGTGAGCCGGATACAAGCCCGCAGTGATCGGTCTCGACGACATATTTTGCAGACGGTACGTTCAGGCTGAAGGTCTTGTTCTCCTCAATTCCATTTACGGTGTACCGCGTTTTGTTGATCGCAACGCAGACCATGGGCGGCGCCATGCAGGCAACGGTTGCCCACGCAGCAGTCATGTAGTTTGCTTTTCCTTTCACGTTAACGCCTACGAGCAGGGTGGGCATGACACTCATGTACGGCATCGGGCCGATGGTTATTTTTTCCATTTTTGTTTTCTCCGGGAAGATGTTTGTAAGGGAGGAGTTTAAGGGTATCTTTGCCGGGGGTTGCAGGGGTCGCCGTGGTAGGGAGGCATGGCCCGGAACATGGGGCGACCCATAACAGGGTGTTTGTTCTTCCACACGATAGCGTAGAACTCACTACGGGGGTTCTGATTGGCTGAACTATTGGCGTGAACCCGATCTCTCTGTTGTAAGAAAACGTTTCTGGTTGTTTCAAAAATTGTTTCAAATTTTGCTGTTCAGGTAACCACATATAAACTCCACTATCACAGGCTTTGCTGGAGACTTTGCATGACACCCACAAAAAGTTCAGAAGCCGGTATTGCGTTTATGACCCCCCAGCCGGAACAATTCCACCAGACTGTAGTCAGACCTATTAGCGCAGGAGATAGCATCTCCTTAACCTTTATGGATGAGGCAAACATTGAGGTGCTGAACCGTTTTAACGAGAGATTCCAGTTAACCGGAATCGAAGTAAGCTATGAGGAGTTACACGAACTCAATGTCTTAAAACAGTTTCTGGGACGCCATGTGAAGCAGGCCGGGATCTGCGATGTCCAGTGCATGCTGCTCTGGAGTGAATGGGTCAGGACCTTCAGGCGCCAGACACCCGGATTTCCGAAACTGATCCTGGAAAAAGAGTTCCGCTGTTTCATCATGGATACGTTTGGCATAGAAGTTGTCGATAAGGGCTTCCGGGGCGCAGTTTACCTCGGCATAAAGTTCATTCCGTAATCAAGAACCCGCCTTGACCGGATTTGTCACGCTGCTTGAATGCCTTCCTGCGGCACTTGACGGATTGGAAGTGGTAACAAAACTGATGAGTAAAACCACGGTATCGCACTCGGCAGCTAAAAGGCAAATGACCGTAAAAAACTCATAAAACGCTGAAGTGCGGGAAAACTGCAATCCCTTTTTACCATTTCATGAAAGGCCGGAATAACGGCCCTATGAAAGTACCATTACCTGTGTACAGGCAGTATCACGGTGCCCGGAATTATAAGAAAATGTGGGGTTGGTGAGATTTGAACTCACGATCGACGGGTCTCTCCGACATGCATCAGTGCTCCAACGGGTCATCATCTTTTCATCAGCAGACCCATTGTTCATCATCTGCGAGCACAAAGAACGCAAAGACCGCTGGAGCCCGTCGCCATTCCGGGCTAGGCCACAACCCCATGCTGTCCACGAACAGGATTATCCTGCCGCTGACTCAATAAATTCGCAGTATACAAACTTAAGAGTTTGGTTATCTGTGTTCGCATTTTAAAAACGGGGCATCCCTCTCATAATCATGATTCGGGCCAGCATCACCCCCGGAGAAAAAACCGGATGGTCATTTCGGGTGTTGTCTCCAGATAATCAGGGTTAATTTATCGTGCACCTTTTTTTTATGCACCTGCACGACGCTCCGCATAAAATCAGTATCCATATATGTCATTCATAACCCATATTTTAGTAATGGTTGAGGGGAGCTATGCAAGCGGGACATCGACGGTTCCTTTACTGGGAATGACGATCGGTGAGATGATTGACAGCATTGCAGCAAAATATCCGGACAATGAAGCGGTTGTATCTGTCCACCAGGATATCCGCTGGACGTACAGCGAGTTTATCGCGCAGGTAAACCAGGTAGCCCGCAGCCTCATGGGTCTTGGGGTGGAGAAAGGTGACCGCGTCGGTATCTGGGCGATGAATTACGCGGAATGGGTGGTTGTACAGTTCGCTACGTCAAAGATCGGTGCGATCATGGTCAACATCAACCCGGCCTACCGTACCTATGAACTCGAATACGTGCTCAAGCAGGCCGAGATCCAGACGCTCATCATCCAGGGCCGGTTCAAAACCTCCGATTACGTGGGGATGTTCTACGAGGCCTGTCCCGAAGCCTTCGAATCCAAACCCGGAAAAATCTCCTGCGAAAAATTCCCATTCTTAAAAAACGCTGTGTTCCTTGGCAACATTCCCTATAACGGTATGTACACATGGGACGATCTCTTAAAAAAAGCCGATGAGATCACCATGGATGAACTTATCGAGCGGGGTGATGTGCTCACGTTCGATGATGCGATTAACATCCAGTACACGAGCGGAACCACAGGTTTTCCAAAAGGAGTGGTCCTCACCCACCACGGCATC
>JAURZP010000318.1 GCA_030653335.1 Methanoregula sp.
GTAGTCCATCGCATCCATTTGTGCTTCACACGTTTCGAGATCTCACCCATGAGTCGTTCAATCATGTTTGAGTTCCAGGGTATATCGATTCCATTAATGGATAATCGGGCAAATGTGACGAGGGTATTTGAGTAGGTGTTGAGAAAAGCTGCAGACCTGTAACAACCCATATCGTTCAATCGGTTTGCCAACGATTCCATACCATCAACAATCTGGTTGATCTTTTTACCAATCCCATCAATTTCAGATTTATGAAACACGACGACATTTTTGAGCGATAGGAGCAGTCCTTTGAGTTCATCAATTATCTCTGTTCGTTGTTTCAGGTTCAATGCATCATCTTGCCATAACTTGTAACCCAGTATCCTGAATCCGTGGATCAGGTCCATCTGAAATTGAATATTTTCATTCGCAAATGCGGCTCTTAGTTCTGGTTCTCCATCACTAACGATTACTGCAATCTCCGATAGTGTTTCATTTGTATTGAGGTGATCTGCCAAGGCCTTCCAGGATTGATTTACCGTGATACCAAGCAGAACTTTTCTTCCATCTTGCACACCAATCATGACATTTATGTCATTTTGTTTTACCCCGGGCTCCTGAGAATGGGACTTGGTACCGTCAGCCATGACCACCGGCATACACACATTTTCCTGATTGATTTCAATCGATTCACCGAGTTCCATTACCTGTTTATTTATGGTCATTCGGGATGGGACCACCGGGATCACAATGGTAAGCTCCTCAACGGTGTCGCGATAACTCAGCTTTTGAGCGAAATCTACGCACATCATCACAATATCTGGTTGGAATTTCTGTCTCCCTGCAAATCGGATCATCTCTAAAACAGGTTTGATTATCCGATTATGGTAAATATCCTTGACTCTATTTACTTTGATATTCAGTTGTCCAACTGATGTTATTGGTTTTCTCTCAGAGGTTCCCGCACGTAAATAGCACTCATTCCCTGATTTTTTCGTATATTTTTCGCCACAAAGTTTCGTCGCAATATCAGTATCTGCTGAATTTATGATCTTTTCGAGTAGTCTTGCCTCAATTTGTTGATTTCTCAGCACATAGACGAGATTTTCTATAGGTACGGATTCATCTTCGGGTAGGCAAACTTTTACTTGCATCTGGACTATAATTTCCATTTGGGGTGGTCTCCTTTCGGGTTTTGTCAACCAGTGAGATCATCCCATGGATGATTATCTTAGCCGATCTTTGGACACAATCAATGCATTTGCCCAGGCAGCGGACATCGACCCCGAATTCACGGAGGCGTGGTACAACAAGGGGATGGCACTCATGAATCTACAGAAATATCATGAGGCTATCCGTGCGTTTGACAAAGTTCTGAAGATTCATCCCTATGACAACCGGGCACGCGAACAAATGGATCTGGCACAGAAGAAAATTATGGAGTCGTGTAGTCTCTCCCCGTCGTCTCCGGGAAATCAGATGAAATTGATCAAGTGAGTCCCGGAGAAATCCAGGCTGTCCTGACTGTGCGGGATTTGCATTTAGGAAAATAATTTCGGATCCTGTCGGGAGTGATGGCGGGGTTGGTGCTGGCCCGGGTTCTGGACCCCGCGACAGTTCAGCAGGTTGTCGGGATTATTACTGGGATGGGGGGTAACACGGTCAGGAGGAAAAGAACCCCCTTTTTTGGGCCCGGAGCGGAGGACTCTCACATTGGACACAGACGTAAATTCGGGAAATATTCCGGACCCCCTGTTCTGCATTCTTCCAGGAGTTTTCGATCAAACAGGGGGTGATCTTCACTCAAACGGGGTTCAATTAGGGCTTTGTTTGGGAATTTTGGGGAAACGGGGGCCGTTGCGTTCCCGGATTGGAGGAGGCGTAAAGTGCTTTGAGAAGGGGGTTTTGGGGTATGATTTTATGACGGGCGAGAGCGTTTTTCAATCTGTAGAGATCGTGTGAAATTTTATTTAGCAGATTTTTTCTGAAATTTTTCCGACAAAATCTGCTAAAAATTTTCAAGAAAATCCGGTTGAAAATTTTCCGGGAAAAATACGGCCGGGAAATTTCCGGCCCGGCCCCCATTGACCCGCTGAAACCCGGGGGCTGGCAGGTCTCGCGTGTGTCGGTATTGACGGAAGCGGGTGAGCGCGGGGCGTTTGGCAAGTGCCTGGATATGAACGGGCACCGGGACGTGCACGAGATGGAGCGTTTAGGAGAATGTGGGGTAGCGGAAAGGATTGGTGAAGCCTGATAAGAATTCATTAGAATTATTCGAACAGGGTCCCACGTGATAAGACTGGGAAACTGGTGAGACCCCGGAATACCATGATGGTATTCACTCGGGTTTTGAGTTCCTACAGATATATGATTTCTGTCCGCAACCTCAAACTGCCAGTTTGATTATTGGGACAGAAAAAATAAGCAATGTTTCCCGAAACCCACTCTTCATGTCGAAAAGACTGGGAGTTGTTGTGATGATGCTTCTGTTGATTGCATCGTCCGCAGTAGTATCGGCAAGTGAACAGTTACCTGCTGTCAGCAATGGCGGTTATAGTGTAGAACCGGTGCACAATGTCGGCATAAATCCGATGAGTATTAAATCGGTTTATTCTTCGATAACCCAAGGTGTGACAAATTGGCATTCAAAAACGGTTTCAACCAGTATCACTTCATTAAATGTAGATCTCAACTGGGGTTATTCTTCGAATTCTCTCCGGCTTAAAATTTATTCTCCGGATGGTTATGTTTTCGGTCCCTACTATGACAACTATGACGGCGCCAATGATGGACGCATCAACCTGAACATTATCAATAGTAACGGTATTGCAAAGGGGACCTGGTATTACGAGGTGTACGGCTACAGCGTCACGGGAACACAAGGTTATTACATCTGAATTGAGATGTACAATTAAATGAAACATTCATCAATTGCCTTCCTTTTTTTACTGGTGTTTGTTGTCAATGTCGCAATCGTCGATGGCGGCTATTCGGTAGAACCCTATGCACCTCAGAACGGGCTTTCAGATACCCTCGGGGCCGACAGCACAATTTCATTCTTTGAACTTCCACTCTGGATTCAGCTTATTTGGGTCATTGGGGTCCTGTGTGCATTTTTTGGTGCGATCAAATTCGGACCTCTTGTTTTAGGAAAAGTCAAGACAATCCTGCAAAACCAAAACCGTACTGTTATACTTGAATATATCGGGAAAAATCCCGGTTGTACCCTTGCAGACATTTCAAAAAGTACGGACATAAACCGGGGAACTGCCAGGTATCATCTTTACCTTCTGCTCATCGAACGAAAAGTTATCCGGAAAAAAAACGGGAAGCTGAGCTACCTGTTCGCCAATGGCGGGAAACAACTCGAGAGAAAACAATTGTACGGATATATCATGAATCCTTCCAAGCGGGAGATCCTCGACATAATTCTCAACACACCAGGTATTAGTAATAAAGAAATTGCAGAGCGCCTTCAGATTGACCGGAGCACGGTTTATTGGCATCTCCAGCCGCTCCTTGAAGAAGAGATGGTTGTGTCCCAGTGGGATGGCAGGAGTATGAATTACATCCTCTTTCCGGAGGTGGAGGCTATCCTGAGGGAGCAACGCAAATAAATACGTTTTTGAGTTTTCTCTTTTCTTCATTTAATCTGTTCACCGGGTCTTGTGACAATCTGATCCATCGCAGTTGCGCCGGTTTCGATAAATACCAAACCTGAGATGATTGATGGACATGGATGAATTGATTTTTATGACAGGGATTCGGAACACTTCTCCGCGCAGGTTCCAGTCATACCGGTAAAATTACCTACAAGGTCCCCAAGCAGAATTTTTTTTATATTTCGTCACTTGGTTTACTTTCGCTCTTTCTCTAAAATTGCCAGTTTGATGATTGGGACAGAGAGCCTAAATATCTTTTTTATATATTGCTTATTGTGGACAACCGGTGGTTGTCCCGTAAAAGTACAAGGACGGGTTCACTGAAGTTTGGACACTAAATGAACCCGCACCTGCCCGTAGGCGAATTAGTAATTGTCATAAGATAACTTATGGCTTTGCTTTTTTGCCGCCGGTAAAGAATGAAAAAACGGAGGAAAAGAAAATGTCATTCGACCTGTATTTAGTACCGTATACCGCATACGGTAAAACGTGTATATGCAATTGTTGGTGCTCGTGTTTCCCGATAATTAATCCTAGTGCGAACCAAGGGGTTAATGTTCAGGGTTATAGTGAAGGAAGCATGGGTAATTTGAATTTCAACTAATCTCTTTTTTTTTGGTGAAAAAATGGAATTTGAAAGTCAATCCGGAAATAAATATTGGTTCGATAACAAAATTGGAATTTCGATTCCTCTTACTCCTATTCTTAATAATTATTTCAAAAATGTTTCATATGATATCACAAAAGACAAAAACAAGTGTAACGAGGACGATTTTTTATATAATTATAAATTCATTAAAAAAATTGAAAAACTCCGACAATTTTTAGTCACCATGCCCCCAAGAATTGTCGAACCTGATGAAATTAAAAAAATAATACTAAAAGAAGGAGCATTACAATTAACGTTAGGTGTAACCGAAGATTGTAATTTAAAATGTAAATATTGTATTTATTCTGATACTTATGAATATTCGCGAAAACCCTCCAAGAATAAAATGGATTTTAATACAGCAAAGAAGGCACTTGATTATTATCTCTCCTTAACAGATGAGGGAAGAAGATATAATCCGAATATAAAACCTGCAATAGGATTTTATGGAGGCGAGCCTCTTTTAAATTTTGATCTTATAAAAAAATGTGTTGATTATTTAGATGTAACATATCCTGATATTGATTTCTTTTTTTCAATAACTACTAATCACAGTTTTCGCACCCTTAAACAAAAGGTTCACCGGACCACTTCAATAACAATGCCCCTTGTGAGTCAGGATGTAAATCTCACTCAGTGAACGAAATCGCCACACCTCCCACCGCTCAAATTCCCGCAAGGATGCTCGA
>JAURZP010000320.1 GCA_030653335.1 Methanoregula sp.
ATCTGTATCGTTCCTTTCCCCCGGTCTTCAGGAAAAGATGGCATCACCTTTGCACAGGTTGTCCGTTTTCCGGAGATCTCTATGATGTCTCCGACACCTGCGCCCAGTTCTTCCATGGTCTTTGGATCGATCCTGCCGATCCCCCGTCCAATGTCCTTATTTCGCGCTGCTGATACCTTCACCTTCATGTGCCACACCTCCAAAGATATGCTGGAATGTAAATTTGAACTCGTTCACTTTCTGCCGGATATATACTTTCCCCGGCTCTGTCGGAACATACAGCTTTGACTTGCCGGATGCCTTCACCTCAACGATCCCCTGCCCTTCGAGTTCGTACAGGATCGTATAGATCCGGGACTGCGGGATGAGCACGTTGTGCCGGCTGTGAATCTCGTGGACTATGTCATAACCGGACAAGGGTCTGTTTAAGATCGAGAGAATAAGCGGTTCTAAGGATTTCCTCACAATCTCATCGACCATTGCCTGTGGCACAATGGTTAAGGACTCTAATGGATAGGAATGGTTCGCAATGGAGATCGAGGTTTCGTCACCAGTCGAGACGATCACTTTTGTGATGCCGGCAGATACCGACTCGATCTGCTCACGACTCAACTGCTCGATGTTCAACGCGATGATGGCAGATACCGGCAAGCCATCGGTCATCATTTTTAGGATATGCTCTTTGATCGCACAGATCTGCACCAGATCTCGGGGGTCTGAGAAGTCGATGAGGAACTGCCAGACGGCGGGTTGTTTGGTTTCCTGTAATTCTGCCCGGTGTTTCCCGATAGCGGGGATGACTGTATCGAGTTCTCCTTTTTTCAACCGGTGCGGGATGATCCCGCCATTCTGGATCTCCTTATTGAAAAACTTCGGGATACGGGACTGGTGGTAGGCAAAGAAGATATGGTGACTGTTTGCCAGTCCATATTCGATAGACGTCTTGTAGATCGCCTCGTTGGTCTGCGGGGGTGCATACAGGACGAGGATCAAACCCTGGTAAAAGTTGTTCAGGAGCACGGTCTTGCTCTCCGGTGCTATGGAGGTATCCGGTTCAATCGTGTCACCACTCTCATCTTCGGCTTTATCCACACCCAGTCCCTTCAGGTGTCCCCGCTTTCCCGGTTCACTACCCTCACTCTTCTTGCGGAAGAGCGCCAGCTGGACGGCTGCTTTGAGCTCCAGTTCATTGAATGGTTTGACGATATACCCGTACGGGTTGACCAGTTTTACCTCATCTATGATCTTGTCGTCTGCATAGGAGGTGATGAAGATGACCGGTATACCCAGTTCTTTATGGATCACCTTTGCTGCAGCAATGCCGTTTATCTTTCCCGGCATGACGATGTCCATCAGTATAATGTCGGGTTTTGCCACCCGTGCCTTTGCGATCGCATCCTCCCCGGATGATACCATACCGACCACCTTATGCCCCATAGAGCTGATCTTCTCTTCGAGCTGCATGGTGATGATCGCTTCGTCGTCAACTACCAGTACCCTTGCCATAATCCGGTTCCCCCCTCATTATAGGAAATTCTATCACTACTTCAGTCCCTGCTTTACTGGTGATCTGTACGCTGCCATGCAACTGCTGTTCAACAAGCGTTCTCATAAGTTTGAGCCCGAGCCGGTTGCTCTTCTCGATATTAAATCCAGAGGGGAGTCCGACCCCGTTGTCCTGGATGATAAAACGGATCCTGTCCGCTTTTTTTACTGATGAAATATCTACAAGACCATTCCGGCGTCCGGAAAAAGCATGTTTGTGGATATTGGAGATGATCTCATTTAATGCAAGGGCACAGGGAATTGCCTGGTCCACAGGGAGATAAATTTCTGCGCAGTCGATGTTTGTCGTGATATCAAGATGATCATGATCATGGAATCCTGATATCATTTCGACAAGGTCGTGAACCTGCCGTTTCATATTGATCTTATCGAATCGTTTACTCTCATATAATCGGGTGTGGATGGATCCCATAGTCTGCACTTTTGCCATGATATCGGTTAAGGTGGAAATGACTGCCGGTTCATGCGCCCTTGTCTTTGTCATATCGATAAGTCCGATGATCAGTTGCAGGTTGTTCTTTACCCGGTGATGTACCTCTCTGAGCAGGAGATCTTTTTCATCTGAGGACAGGGTTAACTTTTTCTGGATTATTTTACGGTCTTCGATCTCTTTTTTCAGTTTCAGGTTTGTTTCGGATAATTCAGAAGTGCGGTCACGTACCCGTTGTTCAAGGGTTTCTTTGTAATTTTTCAGTTGGATCTCTGTCTCTTTCAGACTGGTGATATCCCTTCCGACCGACTGGTATTCAATCACTTCATCATTCTTGTCATAGATTGCACGATCACTCCAGCGGTGCCAGCGTACTTCTCCGGAGGGCTTTTCAATCCTGTGCGAGATCCATGCAACAGGATTTTCAGGTGTGAGTGCTGCGAGATGGTTTTTCATCAGTCGGGCGTCATCCGGCAGAAGAACAACAGAATGTCGTTTTCCGATTATTTCTTTCCGGTTCAACCGGAAATAATTGCAATAGGCTTCATTGATGAAAGTGAGTCTTCCATCCGGTAAAAAGCGGCAGATGAACTCGGTCTGGTCCTCGACAACGGCCCGGTACCGTTGTTCGCTCATCCGGAGCGCTTCTTCTGCTGCTTTGCGCTTGGTGATGTCACGGAAGATGCCGAGAAGGTAATGCCTGTTCTGCAGGGTAACAACGGAAAAACGGATATCGGCAAAAAAGACCGTGCCGTCTTTGCGCAGTACCGGAATGTCATAAGACAGGGCAATATCCCCGTGTGTCTGTTTCTCGAACTTATCGATCACATACGGCTGGTCTGCTTGCGGATGGATATCGGACTTCGAGAGGCTGAGCAGTTCCATTTCAGAATAGCCGGTCTGCTTCTGGATGGATGCATTTGCCATTACGAACCGGTGCGTTTCTTTGTCCATAACGATTATCCCGTCCCGTGCCGCGTCAAAGACTGCGCGGAATCTCTGCTCGCTCTCATTCAGCGCGTCTTCCATCCGCTTGCGCTCGGTGATATCAAGATAGATTCCCAGCACACCCATGATCTCTCCCGTGGCATCCGTTAACGGGACTTTGCTGGTCAGAAGATGAATTCTCTCTCCGGACGGGGTTGTCATTGGTTCTTCTATCAGGAGTTCCGGGTTCCCGCTTTCAATCACGGCACGGTCATCGTACCGGTAGAGCTCAGCCTGTTCCTGCCATACCAGGGCAAAATCGTCCTTTCCGATGATCTCTTCAGGTCTCTCAAACCCGGCATCCCGGGCAAACGCAGTATTGCAGCCAAGATAGACTGAGTTTCTGTCTTTCCAGAAGACCCGGACGGGAATGGTGTTGAGTACGGCCTCAAGGATCTGGCGTGATTCCCGCAGCGCTTCCTCTGCACGCTTTTGTTCGGTCACGTCACGGATTGATTCGATTGCCCCGATCAGATCTTCATTTATATCGTTAAGAGGGCTCGCTTTACCCCATAATGCAACGGACTTCCCGTTTGACAGGACAGTCTTTGTCTCTGCATAAATGATCTGTCCGATTTTTTTGAAGTTCTGGTACTCGCGTGGGTCGGTTTTTTTGCCAGTGTCGAGGATCCAGTTGATGAGCATCGGTCTTTTGGCACTGTAAAAGGGGAGAGCATACTCATAGTTGCCTTTCCCCAGTATCGCCTCTTTGTTCACGCCGGTCATTTCTTCGATCGCTTTATTCCATGCGATGACCGTTCCGGTCCTGTCAATCGCGAAGGTGGCATCGGGCAGGTGATCGATGATATCGATGAGTCGACGCTCGGATTGTTTTTGTGCTTCTTCTGCCTGCTTTCGATCGGTAATGTCCTCAACATTTCCATTATAATACAACACCTGACCCTTATCATCGTAGATCGCTTTTCCGGTATCCTTAACCCAGATAATCGTTCCGTCGTACTTGCGGAACCGGACTTCAAAATCGCGCACTATCCCTTCACGCTCAATCAGGGAAAGCCACCGGTTTCGATCCTCTGGGTTCATGTAGATATCAGATACGTCAACTTTCATCAGCATTTCACGATTCGGATAACCCAGCAGAGATACAAGAGCCGGGTTGATATTCAGGATCTGCCCTGATATTGTCGTACGGTAGATACCTATAGGGACTCCTTCAAACAAGTTACGGTACCGCTGTTCACTTTCCGATAATGCCCGGTTGATCTGTTCCAGTTCTACCGTCCGTTCGGCAACACGCTGTTCCAGCTCCCCATAGGCATTCTTAAGCTGCAGATCCAGTTTATGTTTATGGAATGCGATATCGATTGTGGACCGGAGTTCCCGCTCATCGTAGGGTTTGATGATATACCCGTACGGCTCGGTGACTTTTGCCCGGTCAATGAGCGCCTTATCGGCAAAGGCTGTGAGATAGATGACCGGGGTATCGTAGAGTTGATGGATCTTTCCGGCAGTCTCGATCCCGTCCATCGCGGTGGCAAGGTGGATATCCATGAGCACGAGATCGGGCCTGAGTTCGTTAACCTTTTTGAGCGCGTCCTCTCCGGATTTCGCAATGCCCGCAACATCATATCCCAGGCTTTTTAGGGTCTCTTTTATATCATTGGCTACAACCGATTCATCTTCAACGATAAGAATTGATTTACCCCTACGGGCATGGGCATCAGGATCGGGAACCGCATCAGCCTCCGGCTGTGACACTAAGAAAGCCGATTCTTCAAAAGAGGGGGGATGCATGTCAGGACCGGGCAGTTCTACCATTTCCGGATCATCCGGAACAGTAATTGCGTCATCTGGATCGCGATCGATTATCTGTTGCAACCATGACATAGGAATTCCATTTCACGGGACTTTTTTACCCTTTTTCAACAACCCGGTCTGCACGGCCTTTTTTTAACCATGCAAGGATATCATCCAGAACAAAGTTACAGATGAACATGTCGATATCCGGGTTTATATTCGGTGCGACATCGTGTGTTGCTCCGATAAAGAGCAGCCCGTACTGCCCGTCCTTTAAGGATTCTTCGATACGCTGTGCGATGTACTTGTCCCGTTCGATGGTCAGATCATAGAGCCGGTGCTTGTGTTTCCCGCTCAGTGCTTCCCGTTCCGGGTCCGTCTTTGCGTTCACGATCGCTTTGATGATCTCATACTCTTCTTTTAAGAGAGCAGGACTCTCGGTCTTTTCCAGCACACCGCCATGCTCGATGATGGAGAGGACGATCTGGTGGTTGGGGACGCCGTCCTTTGCGCCCAGTGCGACGAGTTTTGCACCGATCTCACCCCCGATGGGGATGCCATCCTGGTAGATCTTTATAAGATTGCCATCGAGGTTTGCGAGCACGGCATTGATCATGATGCGGAGATTGTCCCAGAAAAGCGCTACATCTTTTCGGTGCTGGTCCCGTTTCTCTTTTCCGAATTTACGGTCGATCATCTCGGAGATATCGCTCTTTAATGACCCCATCTCTTTCTCGCTATGAACGATCGGTATCAGCATCAGTTTTCTTGTCATAACATGCTCATCAGACCCGGAACATTTCGTTTATTATTCCGTTACCGCTCAAAGTTCCCAGTCGTGTTTTTTTTGCCTGCTCTTCTTAGCGGTTCCTCTTTTGAAAGATACGGCGTACTGCATAAACGTCTGACAAAGATGCATGGCGGAGATCTTTTGCTCCATTTATCCTGATGCACGTGCAGTTCTGTACTGCGTATTTAAGATGGATGATCGGACGTAACCAGTATAATCCTTTAAACAGTGCATGACCTGATAAACATTTTCCCATGTTCCAAAAAAAGAAGGGTTGGTTTTTCTCAGCTTTGTTGTACGATTCGTATGGACGTGAGAAGAACCTGTGTCGTGGTTTACCGAAGGACTGCACATGGAAGAATAGAGCCGCAAATGAGAACATGATTTTTAGGTTTGCAGTGCATGAAAAAAATTCCGGACCTGCTGATGCGATACGGGTCTTACAAATAAATAATAATAGAAGTTATACGGACAGACGGACGGTTTAATTCCACGGAGCGTGAAGTATGGCGTTAAAAAAAGATTTTTTTTTAGAAAGTTGTTTTATGGTCAATAGAACTCCGGTAGATAAAATCCGGGACGTAAATGAGAAAATATGCCAAAAGTTGATTATTCCATCCACCAATCATGATTAAGAGAATATACGATGGATACAATACTTTTGCGAATCATCGACATCATTGTACGAACATTTGACCCGGACACAATCATCCTCTTTGGCTCACGGGCAAGAGGTGATGCACGTGAGGACTCTGATTTCGATATCTGCGTATTAAAAAAAGGAATATCCGGACGGCGCACAATCGCCCGTACCCTCTACCGTGCACTGTATGGAGTTGGGGTTCCAGTCGAACTTATTGTCGATACTCCGGACACGTTAAGAAAGTACAAGGACAACAAGCATTTGATCTACAGCGAAATTTCACGATATGGAAAGATTATCTATGAAAAACCGAGCGCTGGTTAAACAGTGGCTTATCCGTGCTACGAGTAATCTCAATCGTGCACGTGCAGGAAAGATCCACAACACAATTCTTTACGAAGATCTGTGCTTCGATTGTCAGCAGGCTGTGGAAAAATCTCTCAAAGCTTTGCTTATTGCCCATGATTTGGAAAGTCCGCACACGCATATTATTGCACACTTGTTAGAGACACTGGAACAGAACAGGATTCCTGTGCCGGAAGATATGAAATCATCAGTGGATCTGACTGAATATGCAGTTCATACACGATATCCCGGTCTTTATGAACCTGTAACCGGAGAAGAGTATCGGGAAGCACTTGCAATGGCTGAGTGCGTTTATGCATGGGTGAGTAAGCAACTCAAGTGAGCAGTTGCCTGACAAGAACCCCTTTTTTTAGATTCAATTGGGAAAAAAATATTCAGAGGTAGTGTAAAGATCAGATGAAATTGATCACGTGAGGCACCGGAGTTAATCGTTTAATTATGTAATGGGCTTTACTTCACTTCAATGAGCCGGTACGCCCCCTCCGGCACCCTCATCTCAAACCGTGCCCCCTTGCCCGGCTCACCCGTCTCCCGGATGGTGATGCCGGTGATATCAAGGATCTCCCGGGCGAGGGTTAATCCAAGACCGGTGTTCTTCCCAAATCCGCGTTTAAAGATCATCTCCTTCTCGTTAGCAACAACACCTTCGCCATCATCTTCGCACACCACAATATGATCGCCCTCGCGTTCCAGAGCAGAGAACCGGAGGGTGGTGATCTTCCCCCCGTACCGGACCGCGTTGTCCATCATGTTGTAACAGACCTTGACCATCAGCGGATCAGCGAATACTTCAAAACCGTCAGGGAGATCGTTCTTCAGCACAACCTGTCCGAATGAGGCTTGCTTTGCCGCAGTGTCTACAAGTTTACGGCAGTCCTGCCAGAAGGGGGCATTGGCGCCGATCTTCTCGTATTCTTTGGTGAACCGGATCATGGCGGTGATCTGGTCTATCGCCTTTGTTATGCGGGTGAAGTATCCCTCGTGTTTGGGATCCGTCACTTCTGATTGTAACAACCCGAGAAACCCATTCAGCGTCAGAAGCTGGTTGTTGATGTCGTGCCGGGTGATGGAAGAGAGTAGCGTGAGTTTTTTATTGGATACCCGCAACGCATCTTCCACCCGCCTGATATCCGTTATGTCACTGATTGCCACACGAACCGTTGGAGCCCCATCGGTTTTGCCGGGTATCCTGATGCTTTCCAGCCGGGCGGGGAACGGGGAACTGTCACCCCGTTTAAGCATGAGAGTGCAGCTCTGCTTTTCTTCATGATTCAGCACGTTTAAGAAATACCGGTGCCACGTGTCGGAATCTTTTTCCGACATAAATTTACTAAATGGAGCCCTGAGCAGGTTGTTCCGCTCAATACCAAGAAGCGATGCACCGGTAAGGTTGACGTCGCTGATAAGCCCCTTGTCGGTGAGGGATAGATACCCGAGAGGAGCAAACTCGTAGAGGTCAAGGTACTTGTCCCGGGACTCTTCAAGCGCAAGGTGAGCTCTCCGGAGCTCATCAGCCTGCATCTCAAGCTCGATCTGGTGCACCTGGAGTTCGTGGATGAGTTGTTCCGGGGTCTGACCCTTCAAGTCAGAAGAACTCTCTTGGGAGTGTGCGAGCTGCTCCTCCGCATCGTCCCGCATCGAATGTCCGGAGCCTGATGTGTCCGGCTTCTTCTCTTTTAAACTCTTATTTCCTGCAGCCATCAGCCCTCCTTCCCGTCCAGCCTGCCGGGTTTATCCTTCTCTTCCTTATCGCCGGGAGATGCGACCTCTTCCATAGCCAGAAGAATGAGATGGGGGTCACCCTCTTCCCCGACAATCTCACGGGCATTGAGGAGCATCTTCTTCTGTCCGATACCGGGAAAATTGTGCTCGACAATGAAATTCTCAAACGATCGGTTCTTTGGCAGCACTTGCTCCAGCAGTTCATGAAGCCGGGGGATATCCCACTGGCTGTTCCCGAGTTCATACAGCACCTTTCCCTGTGTCGCTTCAGGAGTTACTTTGAACGTAGCATAGAACGATTGGCTCGCAGAGACTACCTCAAATCTGGCGTTCAGGACAACCAGCGGTTCCCTGACCGTGTTGACAATGCTCTGCGCATAATCGCGGGCAACCCGGACCTCGGCTTCGACCGCTTTGAGGGCAGTGATATCAGAGAATGTCAGCACCACACCTTCAATCACGTTCTCCAGCGTGCGGTACGGCATGATGCGGATATGGAACCACTCATTATTTGTCGTAAGCACCAGATTCTCCCGGGGGATGAGCGAATCAAGTACCGCTTGGGCCTCGGCGACCAGGTCCACATCCGGGATCAGTGACCGAAGGTCAGCGAGCGGACGTCCGGTATCCGTTGCAGCAAGCCGGTAGACTTTTATCGCTTCGCGGGTGAACCGTTTGATCGCGAGGCGTGTATCTAAAAATATCGTGCCGATATTGACGTTTTCGAGCAGGTTCTTCATGTCGTTCTGGACGCCCGTGAGCTGGTCGATCTTTGCCTGCAGCTCCGCATTCACCGTCACGATCTCTTCGTTTACTGACTGGAGTTCCTCTTTGGAGGTCTCCAGTTCCTCATTGGTGGACTGGAGCTCTTCGTTGGTGGATTGCAGTTCCTCATTCGTGGATTTGAGTTCTTCGTTGGCTGCCTGCATCTCCTCAATGGTTGCCTGAAGGTTTTCTTTGGTGTACGCAAGGTCCTGCTCGAGTTCCTCTACGCGCTTTGACTCGCCTTTTGCAGTAACCCGCTTCCTGCGTGTGCTCTTCTCTGGCTGGGGCAGCACGGCATCCTGGAAACTTATCAGCAGCAGATCCCGGGTTGCCTCCGGGTCGGCAAGGGGCCGGACCGTGAGGTCAACCCCGTGAATGCCGCCGTTTGTCCGGACTGGCAGGTCTTTTACCACAAACGGTCTCTTCTGTGCAGCTGCGTTCTGGATCGCATAACGCAAGTCCAGTTGCAGTCCTTCGCGTGCCATGGCTATGACATTGTGGCTGGGCTGACCCTGTGCCGGCTGGAGGTACTTCCCCGTATCGCCGTGCACGTACACGATATCGCCTTTCTCATCGGTGATCACGGACGGGGGTGCAAACGACTGGAGCAGCACGCGTTTGGTGAGTTCGGCAAAGTTGGTCTTGTCTTTCCTGTTGGCAATATCGCCCGGTTCCTTATCGGGCTGGTCGCCGGTCCATGCAAAGCGCTGGGCAACGAGCGTCCGGGTGGATGCAAGAGAG
>JAURZP010000321.1 GCA_030653335.1 Methanoregula sp.
GTTCTCTGCAGCAGGAATGGAATCTGCCGGAATCTGGTGGTCAAAGAGCAGGACGACGCGTTCCGGATCAAAAACTTTGGATCCACCCATCTCGTAGAACTTCTGGATGGCAAGCGGTCCGGTAATATCGTGAATCATCGCCCCGTCAATTGGCGCCATGACCACTTCACCGGCTCGTATATCTCTGCCAGATTTTTGAGAAAATATTTTCTCTACGATTGTTGCTCCCATGCTGAATCGGGGTACTATTTGCTGTCAATTATATTGTAGTTTGGGGGTGTCTGTAGTTCACGAAGCAGAGTGGCTGGCGAATTAAAGCAGCGGGTGAATTATCCGGGAAGAATTCTTCGATCTTGTTGCCGTTCAAGGTAAATGGCAGTTGAAGGTAACCCCGTTTTGTATACCCTCCGCAAATTAATTGAGCCATAACTACGGATTTTTTCGCAGTCAAAGTAATCTTTAACCCCCTTTCCAGTCAAGATCATGTGATAACCTATGACCCTGAAACGTTCGTTCTTTATGATCGCCCTTGCCATCATGGCAATGGCATGTGTCGGGATTGCAGCAGCAGCTCCATTAGACATCACCAGTAACAACAAAGTAATCCAGGCATCCGGCACCGGCAATGTGATCGGAACTCCAGACCGGGCACAGATCACATTCTCTGTGGAGACCGAAAATCCCGATGTGAAGATCGCACAGCAGGATAATGCCGCAAGAATGGCAAAGGTGATCGATGCACTCATTGCCACAGGCATTCCCAGGGATGCCCTCAAAACAACCGGATACAATATCTACCCGGTATACGAAGACACAACCAAGTCCATCTTAGATCCGAAGGTCCGCACCTACCGGGTCACAAATACCCTTACAGTCACCCTCCATGACGTGAGCAAAACCGGTGATGTCATCGATGTCGCAGTTGCAAACGGGATCAACCAGGCAAGATCTATCCAGTTTCTCTTATCGGACGAACAATCGCAGGTTCTCCGCACCGAAGCGTTAAAAAAGGCAGTTCTACGTGCACGCGCAGATGCTGACACAGTTTCAGGAGCAATGGGCACAGCCATTATTGGTGTGCAGAGCGCCGATATCAGCGGAGGGTATTCTCCTGTACTGTTTGAGAATTACCAGTACCAGGATGGCAATGCGATGATGAAGTCGGCAGCACCAACCCCGATCCAGCCGGGGGATATCACGGTCAGCGCACAGGTATCCATCACCTACCTGATACGGTGATCGCTGGCATAAAAACTCCGGTAGATCTTTATGCAACCCACTGAGGCCATGGGCCTCATCATTTTTTTGTCCAGATCTCTTCAAAACTTTTTTACATAAGCAGCGTGTGATGATATCTTAAGGCAAACAAGCATCCTAAGGTTTTTTTAAAAAAAAACCTGCAAAGAAAAAATTTCGAATATCTATCAATCAGCGGATACAATAGGATTGATTTTACTATGGAACGCAATATTGGCTTTAAAGAGCGACGTTACATCGAAGAGTTGAGAATCTTAACCAAATCCACAGCAAACGACTGTGTTATCGATGACCGCTTTGACCGGGTCATCTACGTGATCCGCCCTGGCGACATGGGCCTTGCCATCGGTAAAAAGGGAGACAATATCAAACGTCTCCAAAATGTGCTGGGTAAACGGATCGAGATGGTTGAGTATGACGATAACATCGAGATATTCATAGCAAATATCTTCAAACCCGCTGAAGTGGTGGGGATTGAACGCGGGCCGGAGAACGGGCCTGTCAATGTCTTTGTCAGACAGCGAAGTGACCTTGGAATTGCAATTGGAAAGGCCGGCTGTAATATCGAGAAGGCGCGCACACTCTGCCGCAGGTTTTTTGGGCTTGAAGTGGGTGAAGTGCTTCTCACAATGGAGACAACATGAACAGGACCGTAGATCCCCAAATGATTGCAGAGATCTGGGAAGTGATCTGTAACCGGGCAGAAAATCCCAGCCCGGAATCCTACACCACCCGTCTGCTGACCGATCCAAAAGGTATCGACAAGGTCCTTGAGAAAGTGGGCGAGGAGTCGACCGAGTTTATCCTCGCAATGAAGAACGGGGTGAATGAACGCACGATCGAAGAGACTGCCGATCTCCTGTTCCATCTTCTCGTTGCACTACGGGCAGCAGGAATCGATCTGAACGATGTGATGAAAGAGCTAAAACACAGGCGCAGATAACGTTTTTTTTATTTCTGCAGGAATGTCACAAGATCAACCATATCCGGTAATTCTTCAGGTTTTTGCCCTGCCGTTTTGAGCACGCACTCTTCTACAAAGATCGGGATATCGCCCCGTAGTGCAAGTGCGATGCCATCGCTTGGGCGGCAGTCGATATACTCCTGTTTCTGTCCTGAACTCATCACCAGCTGGGCATAATACACACCGTCTTCGATACTATCGATCTGCAGGTACTTCATCGTGATGGCAAACTTCGCGCAGAGATCGATGAAGAGATCGTGAGTGAACGGTCGTGGCATCACCTCTTTTATCTGTGCGCTGTTGATCGAGACAGCCTCCCAGATCCCGATAAATATCGGTAAGTGACGGTCATTGCCATCAATGAGTACGACAAGAGGCACAGTAGCGGTATCCCCAATCGCGACAAAAACCCCTTTGACCTCGCACTTTACCTGTGTCATGTCCGTTAAAGAGAGATTGTTATGATCGATGATAAGGGTTAAGGTGTTCCGGGTCATTTGCGTTTGTTGGCTTCACAGCAGATGATGGGCACTCCTGAACCAATACCCGGTGCGATATTGAAACAGTACCTGCTACCTGAACCATTCTGGTGCATGTGATTTACTTTTTTTTTAACCAAAAAATCTGGTGAAAGAAAAAAACCCTGAAATAGCGGTCACGTTCCTTTACACAGTGAAGATATCATGGTGAGCAGTGATGCGGAAGTATCCGCATGTAACACCGGCATCCAGCCAGCCATGGCCGTAACTGAAGCAGGCAAGAGCATCTTCACAGTCCCCGGCTTTGTGATAACTGGCCCCTTGGGTGGCATACTGTGCAGTGATGAAAAGCACTTTACTGGCAAATGCATGGTGAATCGTTTTTGACTCTCCTGCACATTCCACAGAGGATCTGGCTGTGTTTAGTAATCGTTCGTAGCGAAGGGTCTTCTCATCGAGTTTTTCTGCAACCCGCTTGGGCAGGTTCTCCAATGGTCCGGCAAACGGGCAGAACATTTTTTTGCCTTTGTGATGCAGGAGACCGGATGAAAGGCCGAAATGCAGCCAGCCGGTTCCATACCAGAACGCGGCAAGTGCATTGACGAGATCCCCATTGTTAAAAAAAGTGGCCCCGTCTTTCTGGTAGGCTTCAGCCATCTCCATGACTGCGAAAGCTTCCCGCTCAAGGGGTGTGTGCGGGTGTGCTGCACTGCGGGTGCAAACAAGAGCAGAAGCGAGTTCATCCCTGCATTCAGCGATCTTCATAGGCCGGCAAATATCTCCAGGTATTCGCGCTCCATGTCGTGCAGTTCAGCCGGGACAATGAGAATATGGAGCGGGGGTCCGAACTCCCCTGAAACGATCTTCTCTGCCGGACCAGCAATAATTACCGGCTGGTCTGATCCCGCTCTGGCAATACCGACATACAGCGGTATCCGGCACCCTTTTTTTTTGGCCATATCTTCTAAAAGAGCTACTGCTTCTTTTACTGTCATATACCGCTCGTTCTGGATATCAAGGTACACAAGGGTGTGCAGGCGCAAGGAGAGGTTCTGCGCAATTACATCGAGGGGTGTAGTCGGTGACCAGTTCTTCTGCGGGAAAGGGACCGAGCAGGACTTGCCAAAGCGGTAGTTCTGGAGTCCTGATACCCCGCAGACTGCGCTTACAATCGATGCTGCGTGCACAATTGCAGTCCGGATACCCCGTTTTGCCGCTCGTAAACGGAGATCTGCATGGGTGGTAGAGACCATCGGGTCTCCTGCACAGAGAAACACTACGCTGCAATCTTCAGCCCGGTCAAGCATCTCTTTTGGGTGTTGCTCCACGTCCTCCCTGAACAGCGGTAAAACGGGTTTGCCATAATAGTTCCCGAGTTCTTCTATTGTCGTGCCCATGAGCCGTGAGGTATAACATTCGAGATAGACAAAATCGGCATTCCGGATGCAGGAGAGCCCTTTTTCTGACACATCGGTCTTATCGTAAAGTCCGAGCCCGACAAACGTCAGCATGGGTACACCTGCAAACCGGAATCGCTGGACTGCATTTTATTCACTCTTCAATACGGAATCTGCGTAATTGAGTCTACCAGAGATTCCAGCACATGCCTGACATCGTCTTTACTGGTTGCCGATATAAAAAACAGGGGAATGTCCTCCCGGACCCCCAGTGCCGCACGGATCTCTTTTTCTGCCATCTTCCCGGGCAGATCTGTTTTATTTGCTGCAATGACCGTTGGCACACCGCGTTCAGCAAGCATACCGATCATCTCTTTTGCCCGTGGAAGAGACCGTGGTTTGGTTGCATCGATTATCAAAATTACGCCCATCGTGTGTTTGAACATCCCCGGAATCATTGTATCGAACCGTGGCTGACCGGGAGTACCGTAGACCGTGATATCAAATCCTTTCCAGTGCAGCAATCCTAAGTCCATAACCCCTGTGGTCAGATCTCCGTCAGATCCCATTCGGTCAACCGATATTCCTTCAATGGATGCATTCTTTACAAACGTGGATTTACCGGATTTTGCCGGTCCTGTCACCACAATCCGTGGTATGTACGGGACGATCCTGCCTTTTGCTGTAACAAAAGGCACAGACCGCACCGGTTGAGGTGACCATGAGGTGTGGACAAGAGTAAAATAATCGAAATGAGGCACAGTGAGGAACGAAGATTTTATTGAGATCACCACATCAAAGGAAAAATCGTGGATAAACCGTGAGAGGAGCGGTTCACCTTCGAGATTGAGCAGTTCGAGGATCAGGGTCGGTTTCAAAACACAGTCTCCCAGTTCCAGAATATTAAGCCCGTTCTCTATGCCAAAGTCTTCAAAAAGGAGATCAAAATAGACAAATATGACATCGATTTTTCTCTCACAGCAGACTTTTGCAATGCGTGCTTTCCACTCCTGTTGTGCCGAATCGGGATGTGGGGAACTCTTCTGGATACGCTCCCGGTCAATGGAGTCGATAAAAACAATATTATCTGAAGAAAGGTTGATCAAACCTGCCGTCATTGAACGGACATCATTACTGAACGTCTCAAAGGTTGTATGGGGCAGGATCACAAGGCAGGAGAGATCATTTTCAATAGCACGGCACAGCGACGAGATCATGAAGAGCTGGCCATTGACTCCCGGTTCCATGCTGTACAGCACCCGGCTGCCTTTTGGAATTCCCCCACCCAGCATCTCATCTACGCGGTTCATACCCGTAGAGATCATGGTAGTATGGTCACCTGCCCTTTGTTGACAGAAAACTTCTGCCAGACCGGGTTGATCCCCCGTATTCCCATGATGCGCAGGTAACTGCCGTCCTGTTCGATCTTGATCTCAATAACGCAGTTCATCAGCTGCTTGATTAAGGAGAGTGTCTTGTCATCGAATGATTCGCTGTTTAAGATGTAGATTCCCACACCCTCTATCTTTTTTAATTTCGCAGTGATCACATGGAGAAACTGGTACAGTACCTCAAGCTTGCGGTACATGAGCAGTGTAGAGACGGAATTCACGCAGAACCGTATGGGGGGCGGGAAGAGACCGGATTCACCATCAGAAAAGTCCCCCTCAAAAATAGCCTCGATCATATTGGAAAATTTGATCCCTATCCCGGTGAGATCGGTAGGGCTTGAGACAAACCTGAGTCTTGGGGTATCGACAATACTTGGAGTTGAACTCTTGGTGATCGCGTCAATAACTCCTATAAACCGCTTGTCCGATCCTGCGACTTTAAAAAAATCCACCACCTCTGCTGCCCGCTCGTTGGTGGAGAGTGTTATGGCATACTCACCCGTAACAGGTTTTGTCAGGGCATACGCAAGCTGATCGGCATAGCTCATGGGAGGTGCAAGGATGAGAATATTGGTCCCTGCCTCAAACCCGCCTGACAACTGATCGATCTGATCAATCCCTGTCTTATAAGAGTACATTTATGATTTGTTTATTTCATGAGAATGTTTATAATTGCTCCTATGAAAAGGCCGAGAAAAACCGTGTAAATTGAAGTAATGATGGCAATTCTCGCCCCCAATTGGCGGTACAGTACGGCAATGGTCGATACACAGGGAACAAAAAGCACGCTTACGACTGCAAACGTGTAGAGCTGGACACCGGTCATCACTGAACCGAGATTGGCGGTACCTGCAAGCACGGCAAGTGTTTCAAAGGCGAGCTCCTTCCTGAACACACCAAACAGGAGCGCGGTGGATGCATAGGCAGGCAACCCGAGCAGGGTGACAGTAACCGGAGCCACGATCTGCTCAAACAATTCCGTCAACCCGAGATACTGGCAGAGACCTAAAAGGATGCTGGTGACAATAAGAACCGGCATTGCAATGAAGAGGAACTCTTTGATCCTTAACCAGGATTTTGCCAGCACGAGTCGTGCCTGCGGTCTCCTGAGTGTTGACATCTCAACAATCATGCCGAACTGTTCTCCGGGTGTGATGCGGCTCAACACAACTGCGGTGAGAATAAGCAGGACAAAGATGATCAAATAGATGGAAAAAGCCCAGATGATGCCGACAAACGCTGCAACGATACCGGCAATCACCACAGTACGGGCAGAGCAGGGAATCATGGTGACAAGAACTGCTGCGATCGTCTGTTCCCTGCGTGTCTTTAACAGGCGCAGGCTCATCACCGCAGGGACTGTGCACCCAAAACCGATCACCATGGGTATGATTGCTTCCCCGTGAAGCCCGATCCTGTGCATGGCCCTGTCAGCAAGAAAGGCAGCCCGGGTCATGTACCCGGTATCTTCTAAAAGGGAGAGCCCGATATAGAAAGTAAAGACAAAGGGAAATGCGATCCCAAAACCCGCCTGCAATGCGACAAGGAGGGAAAAACCGATCTGGTTCCACAAGGGTGGCAATGCGAGTGCAGTAAACGGGGTGATGATCGAGCTTGTGAATACTGCAACGATGATTCCCTCCATCCATGAGCCGATCATGAACACGGACAAGAGGAGCAAAAAGAGGATTGTACAGAGGATCGGGATGCCGGGAAATGCACGGGTGAGCAGGCTGTCGAGATCATACGGTTTCTTCTGGTCAGTGCGCCTGACGACAGAAGATGTGATCTCCCGGGCAAAGTTGTGCCGGTTGGTTGCGATGATCTGGCCCACAGACATCCGGTGGCGAAGTTCGATCTCCTGTGCAATTGCCCCTGCGGCATCGAGCAGCACCGGATCGTCACCGGTTCCCTGCAGGGCGAGCAGGTTCGTATGCATGGGGGTTCCGATGGTCTTTTCGAGGCTCTTTAAGGCGGCTTCGATATGGTGATCGTAGGGAACATGCACTCGTGCGGGGGTTGCTTCACCCAATGCTACCGGAAGAATCCTGTCGATATTCCTTCCTTCCGATGCAGCCGCCAGAATGACTGGAACCCCGAGTTGTGAGGAAAGAATGCCGGCATCGATGTGCATGCCCTGCCGTTCGGCCGCATCGATCATGTTGATGACGGCGATCATCTTTGGAGAGAACTCTGCGGCCTGCACAAAGAGGTAGAGATTTCTCTCAAGTTTTGTGGCATCGAGGACTGCGACAATCACATCCGCCCCACCGCTTGTCAAAAACGTGCGCACCAGCGTCACTTCTTCGGAGTTGCCATCAAGAGAGTAGATACCCGGCAGGTCAACCATCTCGGTCTTTTCCTGCTTGTAGCAGACATTGCCACATTCCAGTTCTACAGAAGAGCCCGGGTACCGGTTTACTTCAACGCCGAGACCGGTGAGCTGGTTGAAGATTAAGGATTTTCCCACCCCCGGGTTTCCTAACAGCGCAATTTTCATGGCGAGCGCTCCACAACGATCGCTGACGCGATCTCCGGGCTCACTGCTACATCACAGCCTTTGACCTGCACAACCAGCGCACCATTGGATAATTTTCTCTTGATTGTGGCACGTTCACCGGGCACAAGGCCGAGATCGAGGAGGCGCTGGGCACAGGCCCTGCCATGGATACACTGGATGATGACTTCTTCGCCTTCATAGAAATCGGAGATACAGGGTGACTGGCAGAACTCACCGGTTTCCACCCGGCATGTCCTGTCACCGGTTTTTTTATGTTTTCCCTTTCCATGGTGCCGGTGGTGTTCCCGTGTTACGATTAGTTTTCCCAGCCGGTCGATGGTCTCATCGGATACTGCGTGTTCGAGCGTGCACGCTTCATCGGATGCCGAGGATTTGTCCATGCCGAGGATTTCGGACAAAAAACACTGGAGGGTCTCATGTTTTTTCATCACAGAAGTCCCGGTCTGTTTTCCCTGCGCGGTCAGGGCGATCACACCTTCAGGTGAAAGGATCACATCCCCGCCATATACCAGCTCTGCCATGTCAGAGCGCACTGCGGGCACGGGTTTTAAAAGTGCTGCGGCAAGCTCTTCATAGCTGGGAAATCTGGTATTTTTTTCCGAGAAGAGCTGGACTGCTTCTAAGTAATCTTCCCGCAGGGATGGATGCATGATATACTCTTCATATCTGTGTGTCTTCTGACTTTATTGATTTGGATGGTGGAAGACTTTGTATCAATGCCATAGTTAAACCCTCATGTCTCTTTACCTTTGACAAACAATAATTGGCAGGAAATGATATACTGGCTTTATGAGCACATGCTCAAACGGCAGATCACGGTACTGCCGGGGCATGTCTGTTTCATGATCAGCGGCAGGGATATGGCAGATGCGCCGGAGAATCTCTACCTGGCTACTGCATGGTGCAATGAGATATCTGCGTTTGTGGCAAAACACAATGCATCCGGTCTGTCGTTGATTCGGGGTCTTACATTTCATATCGCAACTCCTTCTCCAGATGATATGAAAAAATGCTTATCGGAGATCAGGAAGATTGGTACGATTGCCCGTCTTATCCTTCATGTGGGAGACAAAGAAGAGGTGATTGGTGAGGGTATGGATGTGGTAGTGGCGATAGGAAAGAGCGGCAGGGAAGAGATCACCGCCTGCATCAGGAGGATGGCAAAGGCACACATTCCTCCTGAAGATGTGGATGAGAAACTCCTCGAATCTTACCTGACGTTCAAATACACGCCCGATGTGGTGATCAAGAGCGGCGGGGATCACCTCACAGATTTCCTCATCTGGCAATCGGTCTATTCCGAGCTCTTCTTTTCCGATGTGAACTGGAAATATTTCCGGAAAGTGGATTTTTTAAGGATATTGCGGGACTACCAGTCGCGTATACGCCGGTTTGGGAAGTAAAAAAAGTTATTTCAGCCGGACATTTACCCAGCTGGGATTTCCGGATATCGTCTTGTCAAAGAACGCGAATTTGTTTTTTAACGCAATGGAAAACGCTTTTTGATCCGGTACCTGTGCGATTTTGTGTTCCCTGCAGAACCGGGCAAATGCCTGGTACATATCGTCTTTGGAGATCACTGCATCACCGGTATCACTGCGGACAATCTTTGTGCTGACAAATTTTTTCAGTCCGTCATCTTTTTGTGCTTTTTTGGTTGCGGGTTTTTTGATCTTGCCTGCCAGAGCTGCGGGTGCTGCTTGTGGCATGGGCGCGATTTCTTTTTTCTCCGCAGGAGCAGTCCCCGGTTCTGTTTCTTTTGAGGCGGGTCGGGTTGTTGGCTGTTTTTTTATCTTCCTCACAGTCAGGCTTGCGGCGGGGTCATCGGCATTGATGACCGGGGTGTGATCAGCCGTTTGAGTTCCCTGCGCGTGTTCTTTTTCTTTTGTGGCAGGAGCGTTCTGTGCAATGATTACAGGTCTTGTTACCGGTACTTTATCCAGATGCTGCGAGCGGTAATCCACACCCAGCAGTTCTGCAAGTGCGATATTGCACACATTTGAGATATCGATGCCGTGCTCGTGCGCCTTTGAAAAGATATCTGCCCGTAAAATAACAGATGTGTGACGCCACGAGATGTCAGTTTCCTTTTTTCCCGTCATGAGCTGTCAAGTGTTGATCTGTCTGCATAAGGAAATATAGTACGCGATCCGGTATTTAAAAAAAAACGCGATTCTTTGACTCTTCCGATTGGGGGTATCTGTAACCCGGCACGATCTTTTTTATTGTTCACACCTTTTTTTGGATCTTAAATCCTGTTCTTTCATCATTGTTATCTGAAATTTATTCAATGTTCCAAAAAATGCACTTACACAAAATCAATATATACTCACAACTGGTATGAATCATTGTACATTGTCGTGTCCAGCGTTTGGCACGTGAAAGGTGTTTCATTTATGGCGTTTACAAAAAAGAATGAAGAAGCAGTATCACCGGTCATTGGTGTGATCTTAATGGTCGCAATCACGGTGATTCTCGCAGCGGTTATCGCCGCGTTCGTGTTCGGCATGGCTGGGAATGTTCAGAAAACGAAGGTTGTGTCTGTGACATTGACTAGAACTAATGCAAATACGGTGTCCGCGCTTTTCCAGGGAGGGGCGGATGCATCATCTACTACTAATATCAATTTCTCGGTTGCTGGCGTTCCCAAAGGCGACATGTGCTTGTTAGCTGATGGTTGTACGGGTGGCATTACTGTTGGATGTCGGACAACATTTGCTGCATCTAAACCCTCACAAGTTCTCGTGATTGGATCCTTCAGCGATGGTACAACGCAGGTCCTTCTTGACCAGTTGATCTAATCATAACAGGCAAAAATCCCGAACAAGGAATGGAAAAACAATCAATTTTTCCCAATCCCTAATCAAATTCTTTTTTTTTTAAAAAACAAAACATTCAAGCCCCGTTCTTTGCTGATACCCGCTGGTCGTAGATACGGATCGCTCTTAAAAGATCAATCTTCCGGAACAGAGGCCAGTATGGAGCGCAGAAATAGACTGCCGATTCGTGACCGCTTGCAAAGCCAGGGGAGGAAGTTTGATGTGCGGTATTCATTCCCTGTCCGGATGATGAGGTCAACCGGTGGCAATCCTTTTCCAGCATGGAGGTGCTGCTCTACCGTGTGGACATCGATGGTATCCGGGTTGATTACCTTATTGTTCACTTCAGCAAGAATTTCGCGGGCAGCAAAAGAACGATCTCATTTCTTCCCCCATAGGCAAGCGCGATGTTGAGGTTAAACCCGGTATGGTCCTTTGTCGCCTCTTCGGCATTATTGATTGCAGCCTGCAAATCATCGGGAAGTAAGGAACGGTCCCCCACCATCTGGACGCGGATCTTGTATCTCTTCACCCGCTCATCGGTGAGCACGCTGAGGAATTTTTCCTTAAACAGGGAAAAGAGCATTCCCACCTCATCCTGCTCTCTTGAGAAGTTCTCAGTTGAGAAGGTATAGAGGGTGATATGACTGATGCCAAGTTCGTGTGCTCAGTCCAGCATCTCCTCTGTCTTGTCTGCCCCAGCCCTGTGTCCATCAGTCGAGGGACTGATTCAGTTTTACCGTGATGGAATCGTTAAATAATTCTCTCAGCGCAATTTTTTATTCATACTTATATCGTGCAACGCATGGTTCAGAACTTGGCACACCGAAATAAAACGAAACATCCTAATCAAAATCAGAGAGGTCTGATTTACAGTTAATCCACCATCCGATAATGAGAATGATCGGGACACCCACAGGAATAGCAAATCCTCCCTGAAAGCGACACAGGGCAGATAAACCGAGAACGAGTCCTCCAGCAATTGTAAAATATGAGGCCGTTCTGATTAAGGGAGATTTTTCCTCGATATATGCAAAAATTGTGATGCAGAGCCCGATAAGGAGAATAACAGAGCCAATCGTCCAGAAGGAAGTGGCAGCAATATTGTACAGTCCCGTGTTTTGGCCAAGATAAATATAGAAAATATCCTTATGACCGAGAATCAGACTGTTTCCATACTGAGATTGTTGGTACCGGAAGAGCGCCCACTGGACATTGACTAACATCCAGTCGCCCCACATGTAGAGATTTAACGGTATCAAAAAAATGAGGCACTGAAGTATAAGCGGAATTTTGAATCGGGTCATCGTTACTACAGAATAATTGCACTGATTGTGTATTGAAGATACTCCATGACCCCAAGATACGATAAAGTTGATGAAGCAATAAAGATGATGAGATTGTATGAGTGAATCAATAGAGATACCTGCCCCGATCATGCAGAGAATCAAAAAACTGAAAATAAGACCTGAAGAGACACCGATTGATGTAATATCACGGGCACTTGAGGTACTTAATGACGATGATTATATTGATGATGAAACAAAAGCGGCAATAATAGAAGGTATTGAAGAATATAAGGCAGGTAAATCTATCTCTCACGAAGAACTGGGAAAAGAGTTGGGTTTCACTTGACTTATACCCTCAAGTATTCTAATCACGCCAAACGGGCGTTAAAGAACATAGATCCTTTGGTTGGAATACGAATATACCGGGCTCTTGAAATTATCAGGATAGATCCACGAATACATGTAACGGAGATGAAACGTTCTGGTAAAGAAGAACCTTTATTCAAATTCAGAGTGGGCCATTACCGTATTATCATGTCATTATTCGATGATGATCTGGTTATTCTGGTAGTCGATATTGGCCCGCGAAAGACGATCTATAAAAAATATGGTGGGAAAGGGTAATTGTACAGTCCTGAAAGGATTTCCTATATCATATAGCGTGCTGGATGTTTTCGCTCATTAGAAGGTGTTCCAATAAACGCAGAAACGCTCATTTAAAACTGAGCCACTCAAGAAAATTCCCTCCCGGCCTCATCTCCCCCCATGGGATCCAAAAAAAATATCCGGATCTTGGGATCCGGAAACCCCCCCGGTTTTCCCATCCCAACAACCTATAGGTCAACTTACAAGTCGATCTGCCTCCCAATAGCATCTGTTAGCGTACATTTTTAACCCTGTATCTCTTCACGTTAGCCTCAAATCATACCAAAATGGTGATTCCCCAAATCCGTGTGACGGAATTCCCCTGTTTCTGCAACCTAAAGTCGCTACGGCCAGCCCAAGACCTTCGGGGGGTGTGCACCCTCACGACGGAGAGGCACTCCTGCAGGAAACCTCCCGAACTCATCTCCCCCCATGGGATCCAAAAGGTCATATCCGGATCCAGGGATCCGTAAAAAACCAGCTCTGTTCAGGTTTCCAGTGATTACGTTAGTTGGAGGAACTCAGAACACAGATGTCTGATATCCCCAAATCACTGTATTTTCAGACAGAGCCACAAGCCCCGTTCTTTGCCGATACCCGCTGGTCGTAGATACGGATCGCTCTTAAAAGATCAATCTTCCGGAACAGAGGCCAGTATGGAGCGCAGAAATAGACTGCCGATTCGTGACCGCTTGCAAGCCAGGGCAGGAAGTTAGATGTGCGGTATTCATTCCCGGTCCGGATGATGAGGTCAACCGGTGGCAATCCTTTTCCAGCATGGAGGTGCTGCTCGACCGTGTGGACATCGATGTTATCCGGGTTTATTCCCTTATTGTTCACTTCAGCAAGAATCTCGCGGGCAGCAAGGACGATCTCGTTTCTCCCGCCATAGGCAAGTGCGATGTTGAGGTGAAACCCGGTATGGTCTTTTGTTGCCTCTTCGGCATTATTGATGGCAGCCTGCAGGTCATCGGGAAGTAAGGAACGATCCCCTACCATCTGCACACGGATCTTGTATCTCTTCACCCGCTCATCGGTGAGCACGCTGATGAACTTTTCCTTAAACAGGGAAAAGAGATTCCCTACCTCATCCTGCTCCCTTGAGAAGTTCTCAGTTGAGAAGGTATAGAGGGTAATATGACCGATGCCCAGTTCGTGAGCCCAGTCAAGCATCTCCTCCGTCTTGTCTGCTCCTGCCCTGTGTCCGCTTGCAGTATCCACACCCAGCAGTTTTGCATAGCGCCGGTTACCGTCCTGTATGATTGCGATATGACGGGGCACATGCCGGAGTTGCATTATGAGATATCGTTCGTACAGGGGATCGATGAGCGTGCGCAGGATCATAAGGGTGTCATCTCGACTATCATGCCGTTGTTTGGGTATCGTTCGATGACAAACATCTCGCCTTTTAATTCATCGGCAAGTTTTGTCAAGAGCCACCATGCCATCTCGATCCGATCACCGCAGTCCTTGTAGCTGTCCGGTTCGCACCTCTCTTTGCAGAGCAGGAGACAGGCACTTTTATCGGATTCTGATGGTTTTATTACACCGTACACGATCGTGCCGTCATCGGTGATCTCATCAAAAGGACGGGCGGTGTTCTGTGCGATTCGTTTTAATCGTTCCCGCAGCTGCACCGAGTCCTTGAACGCGGATGAGCACCAATGGACCTTGTCGTGCCGGCAGAGTTCTTCTGCCCAGCCGATTGCCCCATCAATGGCATTGTGCAGTTCATCGGCGAGTTCGTAACCCCGCTCCCGCATCTGGTACGCGTTTGACTCCCCCCATTCCAGCTCGTTGATGTTGAGGAAATCAAGGTAGGGCAGGGCAGGGATGAGCAGTTCGAGCCCGGGCAGTGCCGGAACTTCGATGCCGATATCAAACCCCATCTCTTTTGCCCGTTTTGCGGATCGGATGAAATCTGATTCAAGGATCTTGTCCCAGCATTCGTGCGGGGGATGGAGCCGGATCTCATCTACGAGTCCCAGCATCTCTTTAAGTTCTTGATCGGTCGGGGCCTTTGCGGTATAGAGGTGAATATGATGTTCCGGACCGAAATGTTCTTTGAGCAGCTGGCAGTATGCGGTAACATTGTCGAGCACAAGCAGCGGTTCACCCCCGGTGATGCCGGTGCCAAGCGCACTCATGCTCTCAGCCACTTCAATGATCTGGGCGGGAATATCTACGGGAAGTTCGTTTGCGTATACGGTGTCGGTGCCTTTGCGCTCTGAAGAGAGCGGGCAGTACCAGCAGGCGCGATGGCAGCGTCCCGTAACAAAGAGGACCATCTTTGCGCCCTGGTGACAGAGGATGCAGCCTTTTGAGAGTGTCATGGTTGTAGATAATCCGTTGACTGATGAGAGAAATTTCTTCATACTTTTTTGTGAGCAAAGCAAAAAAACTCTTCTGAGTAATAGTTGAGGGCCGCAAGTTTGAGTTATATTCAGATATTCTATCGTCTGGAGGTCATAAAAATTATTGATATTTTTCCAGCACCCGTTCAATTTCCGCATTGAACAGGAAAAAATCCATAATATTTTCTTTGAGCAAATGAAATGCGAGAGCATCATCTATATTCCCGTAACGATGCACAACAATATTCCGGAACCCTCTCATCCCATGAATTTTATCAAGCATTGCCGGAGTGATGATGCCCTTGTCAACAAGATGCAGGAGGATGTCTTCATCCTCACTTGGGACGCCAAGTACGAGATCGGCATTGAGGATTGCACAGATATCGAATACATTCTCAATTTCAAATTCAATCCGCTTGTAGATTCCGTCTTTGACAAGACCAAGACGATGGAATTCTTCTGCGTTCTCTGGTAATGCATCCACCACAAGCGAGACTCCCTCATCAATCTCTTGTAACTTTATCCGGATGGTCGTCTCCCGCACAGGTTTTGTTTTCATTGCATTGGCACCTGACCCGTATAATCGTATAAGCGGTGTTTAAAGTCATCAAAGTCCCGGATTGTCTCTGTCGCTTTGTCATACAGGAACCGGGTGTCACGGGTGTATACCGGGATACCTTTGAGTGCTTCGATTCTCACGTAGAGTGGGAGTTGCTCAAAGATCTGGATGTCGAAGAGTGTACCAGGAAGCAGGGAGAGGACTTTGTGGCGGAACCGTCCTGCGTCCTCGCGATCGCCGTCGTAGTACATGCAGAGATCGATATCGGAATCAGCCGTCATCCGTTCCTCTTGCGCTGAACCATAGAGAATGATAAATTGTACCCGCTCAAATCCCGGGATCTTCTGAATTTGATTTATGGCATCAGCTATAGTGTCTGGGATCGACCGTTTGGTTTTTCTGGATATTTTACTGTGTGTCACTCTTTTTTTATGGCTCCTGTGCAAAGATTTTCATCCTGTTCCTATAACCTTTTTTATGCGGAGATTGGGCAACCGGATGATGTCTTTCATGCGAATGGTTCCGTGTTTTGATCGCCGCCCGGATGGGGAGATCTTTTACTGGGAACCTATCGGAGGGACTACGATATAAAGCGGAAAATGTTGCAAACCTTTTGGCATCTTCAGGAATCTGGATACTGAGTGCAACAGTCCGGTGTCGTTCCATTGCCGGAATTTATTTTGGTTTTTTAGTGATGTAATTGACAATTAAAATTGGAGCAAGACCCGGAATCCTATATCACAGTTTTCGCACCCTTAAACAAAAGGTTCACCGGACCACTTCAATAACAATGCCCCTTGTGAGTCAGGATGTAAATCTCACTCAGTGAACGAAATCGCCACACCTCCCACCGCTCAAATTCCCGCAAGGATGCTCGA
>JAURZP010000358.1 GCA_030653335.1 Methanoregula sp.
TTCACGTATGTCAGCCCTGCGAGCTGTGCAATTACTGGTTTTACACCCGAAGAACTGATCAAAAAGAAGCATTTTTACGATTTGTATCCCAAAGAGGAGCGTGAAGCATTCAAAGCCTCGATTCTTGAGGCTTTTTCAGAAAAACGGGCCATTAGTGACTTTTTAGTTATCCTGCAAACAAAAGACGGGCAGAATGTATGGATGTCTATGAATGGAATGCCCTTCTTTGATGACTACAACAACTTTTTAGGGTACCGTGGTTCTGGCAATGACATCACCGAACGCAAAACAGCAGAAGAGATTAGAACCCGGTTCGGGCGCATACTAGAGTCTTCATTGAACGAGATCTATTTCTTCGACGCACAAACGCTCAGGTTTGTTGATGTAAATCATGGGGCACGGGAAAATATTGGCTACACGATGGACGAGCTTCGCACCATGACTCCGCTCGATATCACCACTGAGTATACAAAGGAGTCCTTTGAGAACCTGCTCACCCCACTGCGTACTGGTGAAAAAGATATACAGGTTATATTCACCGATCATAAACGAAAAGACGGGTCGTTCTATCCCATTGAAGTACATCTTCAGCTCGCAGGAAATGAAATTTCACCACTCTTTGTTGCAATCATCCTTGATATCTCTGAGCGCAGGCAGACCGAAGAGGCACTCCGGCTGGCAAACTGGAAACTCAACCTGCTCTCCGGCATCACCCGGCACGACATAAACAACCAGATGACGGTGCTGCGGGGATACCTCTCCATTCTTGGAATGAAGCAGACCGATCCTGCCCTAAGTGAATATATTCAGAAGATGGATGCCTCGGCCCAGCGCATCTCATCCATGATCCAGTTCACCAAGGAATACGAAGATCTCGGGATCAGCCAGCCGACATGGCAGGATATTCGTACACTGGTAACCAATGCGGCAAAGGAAATCTCGTTTGGAAATATTCAGTTAAAAAACGATCTGCCTGCCGGCATGGAAATTTTTTCTGAACCGCTGATCTTCAAGGTCTTTTACAACCTTATCGACAATGCAGTGCGTTACGGTGAGACAATCACAACGATACGATTCTTTGTAAAAAACCGCAATGGCGATCGGATCATCGTGTGCGAAGATGATGGTGTCGGTATCCCTGATGGCGAGAAGGAAAAGATCTTTTTGCGGGGCTTTGGAAAGAACACCGGTCTTGGGTTAGCTCTTTCGCAGGAGATTCTTGAGATCACCGGCATTTCAATAGAAGAGAACGGTGAGCCGGGCAAGGGAGCCCGGTTTGAGATTTTGGTGTTAAAGGGGATGTGGCGGTTTGTTGATGGGAAGTAAATCAGTTTTCCCGACCCTAAAAAAACGACCTCGCTAATGGCCCTTATTAGGGCAGATCTCTCCTCAAACGGGTAAACCTCCGGGAAAAGTTAAATGGGTCGACATTTGTCGGTGATGTAATATCTAAAACAAAAATGATTTTTTCATAAACATTGGTGAGAAAAGGAATCAATAATATCCGTATTTTTTATGAGCTTGCTCGATGGGCAGGATCTCCTGGACAATCACCAGTTTTTCCTCTTTATCGATCTCGTAAAACGCGGTGTAACTGCGGGAAATATGAAGCCGGTATATGACAACCCCGCCTCTCAAAACCAGTTTTTCTTTATCACCCTGGCTTCCCGGGAACGGATCTTCTTCAAGTCGTTTCAGGGCAGTTTTGATTATCCTTCGTAACTTCTCCGGCAGGCGATTAATTTCATCAGATAATTCATGCCAGAGCACAAGGGAAAATGTCAATCCTTAATCTCCGAGAGTGAAACGAAACCCTCTTTCTTCCGGCTGCTCCACTTCCTGACATCTTCCTCTAACCGGCGCTTCTTCCGGTCCTCGATCATCTCAGCCAGAAGATCTGTATAGGTCTGGCCTGCCGATCGCATCTCGGCAAGATCCTTCCATACCGGTTCTGTTACGGGTATTCGCTTCACCGCTGACATGATTGTATTGTAAGCATTGTAAGTATGAATATTTTTGGCAGATTTTCTTCTTATATCGCTTGCCCCTCGCTAAAGTGATAGGAACTATCCTTTATACCGGAGTATGATAAAAAATTCGAGCGTGTATTCGACCAGAACACCGGGCTTGGGCTGGCAATTTCCCGCGAGATTCTTGCAATCACCGGCATCACGATCAAAGAAACATGCGAATCAGACAAATAGGTATGTTTTTTTTTTAATTATTAGTACCGAAAGGTATGTGGCATTTCAAAGGAAATGATACATAATGGCCGATAAACTCCGGGTCCTCTATGTCGATGACGAACCCGGCCTTCTTGATATTGGCAAACTTTTCCTTGAGAGAAGTGGAGCGTTTGCAGTCGATACTCTCACATCTGCTGTGGAGGCACTCTCGCAGTTAAAGACAGAGCGGTATGATGCGATCCTCTCAGACTACCAGATGCCGGAGATGGACGGAATTGAGTTCTTAAAGCAAATCAAAGCGTTGGGGAACAAAACACCGTTCATCATCTTCACCGGCAGAGGCAGGGAAGAGATCGTCATTGAAGCGCTCAACAACGGCGCTGATTTCTACCTCCAGAAAGGGGGAGATGTAAAGAGCCAGTTTGCCGAACTCACGCATAAAATTAAAATTGCTGTTGAACGCAAACGTGGAAGTGACGCATTGAAGCAAGACGAGTGCCGGCTTTTCGCGCTTGTCACGTTTTACCAGATGACCTCTGCGCCGTTAAAAGATCTGATGAACTTTGCCGTTGAAAAGGCCGTGGAGATCTCATCAAGTTCGATTGGCTATCTCGCTTTTGTGTCCGATGATGAGACCATGCTCACCATGAATGCCTGGTCTGCACAGGCAATGAAAGAATGCAATGTTGATAAAAAACCCATAAAATACCCCATCGATTCAACCGGCTTGTGGGGAGAAGCGGTCCGGCAGCGTCGTACTGTGATCACCAATGATTACGCAGCAGAAAGTCCATTAAAAAAAGGACACCCAAAAGGGCATGTCCCTATCATCCGGCACATGAATATTCCGGTCTTTGACGGTCCCAATATCGTGATGGTTGCCGGAGTAGGGAACAAAACTTCAGACTATGATGAACGGGATGTGCAGGAACTTTCGCTCATGATGAGCGGACTTTGGAATGTCATTAAACAACGCAGGGACGAAGAAACACTCTTAAAGAAAAACG
>JAURZP010000362.1 GCA_030653335.1 Methanoregula sp.
AGACATTATTCCACCAGTTCCTGAAAATAGTGCACGAAAATGGGATGCTAAATGTGGGTGTGATGGCTCTTGACGGCACAAAAATGAAGGCCAATGCAGCAATGAGGGCGAATCGTATACTCACTCCGATAGAGATTGAGATCAAACAAATGTTTAAAGACTCCCGTCGCATTGACGAGGAAGAAGACAAAATCTACGGTGATAAAGGAAATGCCGATATCGTTCCGGAGAGCCTGAAAACGCACAAGAGACGGCAGGAATTGTTTGAAGCGGCAAAGAAAAAGATGAGCGAAGAATCCGCCCGTGAAAATCAGGATTATGAAGAACGGATGAAGCAGCGTGAAGAAGAAGAGAATGAGAATAGTGACGGGAAGAAGATCCGGGGCAGGAAGCTGAAACCCCCAATACCGGATTCACAACGAACGACGAAGATCAATACTACCGATCCAGATAGCCGTATCATGAAGTCGTATCACAATGATTATTTTCAGGGATACAATGCTCAGATTGTAGTTACCTTGAATCAGTACATTGTTGCCGCCGATGTGATGAACGATGAGAACGATTCTAATCTTCTCATTCCGATGGTAAAACAACTTGAAGAACAGGATTGTTACCCCATATCGGATTCTATTTTGCTTACTGACGCCGGATATTGGGGATATTTAAACTATCTGGCAGTATGTGACAGTCCTCTGGAACTTCTTTGTGCAACCAGAAAAGAACGTAAATTGTTAAAAATTGACGAGTCTTTCCGGTTTCTTCTTGATTTAAAAGATATCTGTCGCAATGTCGGCACACCTTTTTCCAATCGAACTATTCTGGCAAGTATTGCGACGGAACTCTATCATACCTTCATTTCGAATGGGAATTTTCCTACACCCCAATCAATTGCGCGTGTGGTTATGGAAGCCAAATTCACCTCTGAAAGTGCTAAAACTACTTACTCAAAACGTAAAACAATTGTCGAACCATTGTTCGGGTGGACTAAAGAAAATCGGAATTTTAAAAAATTCCAGAGACGTGGTCTTGGGATCTGTAAAGGGGAATGGAAACTTATTTGTTTGACCCAGAATATATTGAAGTTCTCGGCTGATATGAGAGCCAGAACACTATCTTTGGTCCTTGCGGCAATTGCATCAGTTATTGATCTATTGGGGGTATTCCGCCAATTCTTGATTCTTCAGTCATTGCCACGAAGAATTTTGAATTAGGCAACAGCCTCTGATGAGGGTTTTTTTGTCCTGGTTTTCCAGGCAGTCAAAAAAGATTCCGGTATCAAGAAATACCTTTTTACTCATTGTGTGAGTGCCCGGTATTTTAAAACGCGTCGCTCTGCATCCTCACGGGTGAGAGCAAAAACCACTTTGCCATCAGGACCAACGCCGCCACCATAAGGAAGTAACCCCCGCTGATAGGGAGTTCCTACAACTTTTTTTGGGTCGTACTCTTCAGTCATTGACAACACTCTGGTACACATCATATATCATCAACTAGTATCAATGTTTTTGCTTAGCCTGCACCCACCGGAATATTTCGAATAGATAGACTTGTGACGCATCGAAAAAGTTGGAATGCCCATCCCATTCATTTTTTCACGATTTTTTAAAAACGCCATGCTCGATCAGCAACTTTGCATAATCCTCAGCCGATAACGGGCAGCGGATAAGATCGTCTAATTTGGCATGAAAAACAAAACCCTACCCTAACGCTTCCGCCCCTCTTTCCCTGACTTCACAACCAGCCGGATCCCCTCCGCAACAAACTTCACAATCTCCTCTTTTTCTAAAGCCGCATCCACAATCACAAACCGCGAGGGTTCAGCACGGGCATA
>JAURZP010000366.1 GCA_030653335.1 Methanoregula sp.
CGAGCGTGCCGGTATGATCAAGGGCCAGAAGGGCTCGGTTACACAGATTCCGATCTTAACTATGCCCGGTGACGATATCACCCACCCGATCCCTGACCTGACCGGTTACATTACCGAAGGCCAGATCGTGGTCAACCGTGATCTGCACCGCAAGGGTATCTACCCGCCTATCAACGTGCTGCCCTCCCTCTCCCGTCTGATGAATCTCGGTATCGGGAAGGGAAAAACCCGTGAGGACCACAAGAAGGTCTCTGACCAGATGTACGCAGGGTACGCAGAAGGTAACGATCTCCGTGGCCTTGTTGCTATCGTTGGTAAGGATGCACTTTCCGAACGTGACCGGCTGCTATTGGAGTTTGCCGATCTATTCGAGAACCGGTTTGTCCGCCAGGGATATGATGAGGATCGTACCATTGAGGATACATTAAATCTCGGCTGGGACCTGCTCTCGACATTACCGGTTGAACAGCTGACCCGTATCGACCGCGATACCATCAACAAGTACCACCCGAAGTTCCGCACTGGTGCAAAGAAGGAGTAAGAAGTACAATGGCCCTGCGCGATATCAAGCCAACCCGTTCCGAACTGATCAACTTAAAGCGGAAGATCCAGCTCTCGGAGCGTGGCTATAAGATCCTTAAAATGAAGCGCGATGGACTGATCCTAGAATTTTTCAAGATCTTAAAAAATGCAAAGGATACCCGGGGCGACCTCGTCAGTAAGTACGCAAAAGCAGTCGAGATGATGGCAGTGGCAAACACGGTTGAAGGTGCAATCGGTGTGAAATCCGCAGCCTTCTCGGTCAAAGAAGTGCCCCAAATTACTCTGAAGAGCAAGAACATCATGGGCGTGGTTGTCCCTCAGATCGAATCATCCAAGGTCAAAAAGAGTCTTGTTGATCGCGGTTATGGGGTGCTTGGCACATCAACGGTTATTGATGAGACTGCATCAGCGTTTGAAGATCTCGTAGAATCGATCATCGAGAGTGCTGAGATCGAGACCACGATGAAGCGCCTGCTCGATGAGATTGAAAAGACCAAACGCCGTGTCAATGCACTGGAGTATAAGGTTATACCGGAACTCACCGCAGCACGGGACTTTATCAAGATGCGTCTCGATGAGATGGAGAGAGAAGAGCTCTTCCGGATGAAGAAGATCAAGTCCCGGAACACCGCATAAATTTTCATGAGGTAAAGATGCCGATTGGAACGATCAGGGAACTGGGGTGCGAAGGGAAAACCGTCCTCCTCCGGCTCGATCTCAACTCCCCTATCGACCCCACCACCAATCTTATTTTGGATGACAAACGTTTCAGGGAACACCTGCCCACTATCCGTGCCCTTTCTGGCAGTCGTGTCGTGATTGTCACGCACCAGAGCCGGCCCGGAAAGAAAGATTTCACCCCATTAGAAGCCCATGCGGAGAAGCTTGAACAGCTGCTCCAAAAACCGGTCACCTATGTGGACAGCATCTTTGGCCGGCATGCCCGTGAAGCCGTGCATGCGATGAAGGTTGGCGAAGTGCTGATGCTTGAAAATGTCAGGTTCAATGCAGAGGAGAACCTGAGCTTAAAACCTGAAGAAGCAAAAAAGACGCACCTGGTAAAGAAGCTCTCTGCAATGGCAGATGTCTTTGTCAATGATGCGTTTGGGACGGCTCACCGTTCGCAACCCACGGTTGTAGGCCTTCCACTGGTCATGCGATCAGCGGGGGGACTTCTCATGGAAAAGGAAGTCTCCACCCTTTCAAAAGTATTCTCCGGAGCACCCCGCCCGGTCTGCATGGTGCTTGGCGGCACCAAGGTGGACGATTCCATTGATGTAGCCCGGCATGTGCTTGACAATGGCATCGCTGACCAGGTCATCGTCATTGGTGTGGTGGCCAATGTCTTTTTAATCGCTGCCGGCTACGATATCGGCAAACCCTCCATGCAGTTGATCGCCCAGCTCAAATACCAGCCGGAGATCGAAAAGGCAAAAGAGATCCTTGCCCGGTATCGCGATCGGGTCGTAATGCCCGAATCTGTTGCTGTGAGGCAGGATAACCGTCGTGTTGAATATACAATCGACCGGATACCGGATGATGTA
>JAURZP010000373.1 GCA_030653335.1 Methanoregula sp.
ATTAAATCAAGTTTCTTTGTATCCCTGCCAACAAACGTGATGTGATGTCCCATCTCTGCAAAGCATGCACCTGTTACAGAGCCGATATAGCCGGTACCGATAACACATATCTTCATGGGAGCTCCTCGAATTTTTTTATAAATAAAATGAGGATCTGAAATTTCATTTGTAACAGTCTGCCTGTATTTATTAAACCATAATTTTATTTATTCCTGATTGATTGAAAAGAAAATATTCTGACTTTTAATCCTCAAATCAACAGTTTCTCTGACAGATTATTCATAAGAATTTTTTTTACATACCAGTTGATTGTCCGCTTCAACCCTTCCTCAAACGGCACCTGCGCAACAAACCCGAACTCCTGCTCCGCCATTGAAGTGACCAGACACCGCCGTGGCTGCCCGTCAGGTTTTGAAGTATCCCAGCGAATCTCCCCGGTAAAACCGGTCTGCTTCTTGATGATGGTGACAAGATCCCGAATCGAGATCTCCTTCCCGGCGCCGAGGTTGACAGGCTCCGATTTGTTATATCGTTCAGTGGCAAGGACAATTGCGCGGGCAGCATCCTCAACATAAAGGAACTCCCGCGAGGCACTTCCGGTGCCCCATACATCAACGGAGGGTTTCTTCTCGCGAACCGCTTCTACAAACTTCTTGATCAGTGCAGGAATAACGTGTGAACTTTCGGGGTTGAAATTGTCACGAGGGCCATAAAGGTTCACTGGCAGGAGATAGATGGAATTGAACCCGTACTGCTGGCGGTATGCCTGCGACTGCACGAGCAGCATTTTTTTTGCCAGCCCGTAAGGAGCATTGGTCCCCTCCGGATACCCGTTCCAGAGTTCGTCCTCGCTGAAGGGAACCGGAGTGAATTTCGGGTACGCACAAACAGTACCGAGAATCACGCATTTCTTTACACCCTCCTGCCGTGCGGCCTCGATGAGCTGGATCCCCATGATCGCATTGTCATAGAACAGTTCACCGGGATAGTGCTGGTTAAACCCGATGCCTCCGACTTTTGCGGCAAGGTGGATGACAATATCTTTGCCTTTCACTGCCTTGACACAATTCTCCCATGTGCGGAGGTCAAGATCCCTGCTGCGGGGGATGTAGAGTTGGGAATTCCTGACCCCTCGCGTACGGAGATGTTCAACTATATAAGATCCAAGGAAACCTGCACCCCCGGTTAAAAGAATCTGCTTATCATCCCAGAATGTCATCACATTATCTCCTGAATACTATTTGCTCAACTTATTACACCAATAATCAAAGATTTTCGTAAGACTTTCATTCAGCGGAATTAAAGGAGTCCATCCTGTATGTTCATGGAGTTTGCGATAACTCCCGATAAGGATTGGGTTGTCGATAGGGCGCATAAGATTTGTATTTTGCTCAATTGTAATGGGGATATCTGTAATTTCTGAAAATAAATTCACAATATCGCAAATCTTGTTTCCTTTGCCACTGCATACATTATAGGTTTCACCGAGTAATCCATTTTCAAAAATGGATTCATATGCCAGTATGACATCACTGATATCGGTAAAATCTCGGACAATTGATCCCGCACCGATGTTGATAACCGGTCTTTTTTTATTTACCGCGATATTTGCAAATTGTTTTGAGATTGAGCTGATAACAAAGGTATCTTTTTGACCTGGACCTATATGGTTAAAAGAACGCGTACAACAAATATTGAGATTATATCCTTTCGCATAAATTTGTGCCAGATATTCCTGTGAAACCCGTGCCACCGCATAGGGACTTTGTGGGGATACCGTATGGTTTTCAAAAAGAGGAAGATCACTTTTTTGAACAATTCCATATTCTTCAGAAGATCCAACGGATAAAATTTTACTAGTTAGCCCCTGATTTCTCACAGCCTCAACTATATTTAAAAAGGCATTTGTATTATTTAAAAAGGAGGTCAGAGGAGTTATCCAGCTTTCTGCTACTGAACTCATTGCAGCTAAATGAAGGATATAATCCGGTTGAGTTTCTTTTAATACGCGGTTAACTGCAATAGTATCGAGTAAATCACATTGATGAATATCTATTGAATCTACAATCAGATCACGATGGGAGACAAAATCCCACGTGGGTCTTGAACGACTCACTCCATGAATAGTAAAATCTCTTCTTGTATCACATAAAAATTGTGCATAATGTCCCCCAACAAAACCACTGATTCCGGTTATAAGAATAGATTTCATAATGTATATCCTAAAAAATTGATATTATCGGGTATAATTAATCCGCCTTCCACCACTTCTTCGGGAATGTCT
>JAURZP010000375.1 GCA_030653335.1 Methanoregula sp.
GGCACATAAGGTTCGGCGATCATATAGGCCGGATCAATGCCAAGCAGCATATGCGTCATGACGGTATTTCCTGCTACTACTACTTCGTAGATATCTTCCCTGTCAATGCCTGCTGTGTTGGATGCAGAAGTAATCGCAGCATTGATGCTCTCTGTTGCAAGAGCCTGAAGTTTTAAAAGCCCGTTCTTTCGGGCAAAATTCACGCGGGCAAGGATATCCTCACCACAACTGATCTGCCTGTTATAATTCGATGCAACACCGGCCACTTTGCCTGTGACAAGATCCCAGAGATACACCACAATTGTTGTCGAGCCCAGATCAACTGCTGCACCATATAGTCTTTTTGAAGTATTATTTTCCTGCAGGTCAACAAGGCGATATCCGCCCGGTACAAGGGCAACAGTCCCGGTCGCTTTCCAATCGGAATTGCGAAGGATAGCCGGAATTTTCCTAAGAATCTCTAAAGGAGCATAGATTTTTTCGGCCGCCGGGCCTCCGGATTTCTGGATACCCCAGAGCAACCGGGACAGATCCGGGGAGGGATCGGAAATTGTTGGCGGTTGGAGTTCAACATAATATTTACGAACCGATGGGTAAAATTCAATCGCGGTTTCCTGTCCTTCGATTAGGATCTTCTGTTCCTGGATCAATGTGCTATCAGGTATCAACACCTGCAAATCGCTTTCCACAGTTGTCTGGCAGGCAAGGCAGGCTCCCTGTGAACGCTCATACTCTGTAAAAAACTGCCCGGATTTCTGCGGGTCTAAGTCTATCTTTCCTGACTGGACATAGACTTTGCATTTCCCGCATTTTCCTAAACCCCCGCAGACCACGTTGATGTTGAGTCCTGCACGCTGGGCGGCATCCAGGATCGTGCACCCCTGTTCGATCTCGATCTTACGATAACCGGGTATAAAAGTAACGGTACGCATCTATTTTTTCCACTCCTCATTAAGAAAATCACCAATTTCTGCAGCATCCCTTGGCCCGACCAGTACTTTCCACCCGGTTGTCTCTTCGATCCTGCCCGATAGCGGGGATGCGTAGCCCGGAATGATGAGTGTCCTGTGGGATACTTCATCTTCAACTGCGAATTTTTTTATTGATTCTTTAACCAGCATCTCACTGAGTTTTCCTGCTGCAACGGCCGTGAGCACTGATAATCCTTCTGTGTCGATAATCAGCATGAAGCAAGGCACACGGGTGGATTCAAGATACCCCTGCAGAGTAAAGAACGTGAGCGAGAAGTTCACTGTCATTAAAACGGGTGAGTCCTTATTGGGAGTTCCCACACGATACAGACCCGGGTTCATCTGGATGGGTTTCTGGGGATCTGTGTAAATATTCTGACGCAGGGTCAGTGCTGCTTTTGCAGTTGCTTGTGGGAGTGGATTAGAAATAATTACTGAAGCATATTTGGAAATCCCCAGTACAAGTGCTGCATCCTGCTGATCCATTACTGAAGCATCGAGAAATACCGGATACCCGAGTTCGGGAGCTACCCGGGTGATGGCTAGCTGGCGGATGTTTGTAGAACGGACAATAAAAGCCTGTAAAGAATCCGGTGAAAGATCCAATACCAGATCCTGTACTCCTTTTGTTATGCAGTCTTTGCCGAGTTGTGCGAGTTTGTCGATATTATTTTCCTTGATGACAAGCGGGCAATCATGGTGTTTTGCAAGTGCACAGAACTCGTTGTAATTTCCCCCGGTGGCTGCATGGATAAGCGGGCGGTAGGTTCCGCAATGTGCAAGTGCTGCAGATAGTGCTGCAGGGTCTTTAGCCATCAGTGCAAGCGGCAGGTCCGCAGTTTTTTCAACCGTTTCGACAGCCCGTGCAAAAGTATCTGCAGAGCCACTGGCATTTTCTATTGCAATTCCGTTAAACCGTAGATCTGCTCCTACACGGATAAATGACTCATTCAGGACACGCGTTGTTACTGCCTGTATCTCATCAGTTGTCTGATTGTCAGCAATCTTAAACAATATTCCCGGGGGGTGATAAAACGTCTTTTCGTGACGATAGAGAACAAACTCTTCCCCAACAGCAAAAGAACGCTCACCAATACCGAATTTCACAAGCCTGATGGGAGGGCGTGTTGTTGCACCCAGTACCGCTTTTGCCCCTTCATCCAGGTATGGGCAGAGGTCCACATCCGTTTTACCCCCGGCAAGTTTCATGGCAAATGTCAGGCAGGTGGGATCGCCGCATTCCTTGCAGTTTTTCTTTGGGAGGAGTTTATAGATGTCAAGTGCTTTGAGTGCCATATCACTGCCCCCCCACATCAGTTTTTTCGGATTTAAGACTTGTAAATGCTTTTCTGAGCAGGGGAATTGTCCGTGGGTGCCGGACACATATGATTTCGGCACCCGCAGCAGCAGCTGCAAGTCCTGTTGTGAATTCCCACTGAACTGCAACATCGTCTTGTATGGCCGTTTCTGCTTCCCTTACTTCTTTTACCGTTAATGTATCAATCGCAGAACAGATGATTGGTCTGGCAAGATCGTCATCTCCTTTTTGCGCAGCGAACCGTATCCGTTCCATTGCGGAATAGGAATACTCAAACCCGTATCCCAGTGAGCCGGTGTAAGGATCGATAACAATGTGATCACTGGATACACCGATCTCCTTTAACAGGATGTTGAGTTGTTTTGCCAGATTGACATCAATGGGTGACTGGGCAATCACTGAATGATTATAAGCCATTGCAGCAGCAGCAATACTGCGGTACCTGCCCGCTTCGGCAGTTCCAAGCAGCAGGCGTTCTCCCTGACCGACTTCTCCGCATTTTAAGAACACTTCACTATCGATTTTGGGTTCATTACTCCCCTCAATGATGAGTGGCAGGCGGGTTTTGGACAGCACGGTCTCTACGGTTTTACCTACGGATGCAATATCTGAAAAATTCCGCTGCCGGGTGCTGGTCAGGTACAGGCGTACCATGTCTGCCCCGTAGACCGAATCTGCAGTTTTTGCCCATTCTCCGCAATCATTTACCAGATCTCCACAATAGGAAAGGATAATCGGGGACCAGTACTGTGGGTTATCGCAGATCTCAAAAGCGATGAGCGGAGCAGAAGAGTTTGGAATTGTTTCAAGAAACGGAAGGGTCTTTCCTCCGCCAATCCGGTAAGAGTGACTGCGGGTTCCCCCTTCTGTTTTTGTTGCACCAAGCATCACTTCTGTAATTGTGCCATTCCAGCCAAACTGAACATCAAACACCATGATCTCACACCAGTGACTTCATAGATAGAGCTGGATGTTTTACCCCGTCAAGATACACCATTAGATCTTCAATGGCAGCGGCTTTTGTCTCATCTGCGATCTTATCAAACAGGTCCGGTCTCCCCTGCTCTTCAAATTTTTTTATCAGGCGGGGTTTGAGTTCTTCTTTGAGTTGGGCAGGCATCCAGACAAGACGTTCAATTCCACCCTCTCCTTGTAAGAACCGGTCAGAAAGAATGTACCCTTTTGAAATTCCCGCAAAACCAGGGGTCTGTGCACCGCCGCCGATTGTCCCGGCAAGGGTTGAAAATGACATACCCGAAGGAGTGAGGCCTTTGAACTCACGGTTCACAACCATGATCCCGTTCACTTCCGGAAGCATCAGGGCAATGCATTCAAAACACCCGCAACAGGTCATCGGGTATTCCATGACACTGTAGAGCGAGCACCGGTCTACTTCTCCATGGCTGGCTTTTTTAACAAACCGGTTGACTCCATCGAATTCACCGTTCTGGGTGTTGATCACCGCTCCTTTTTCGATCGGCTGGTTTGCACCTGCAGGAGAGATCTCGTATGCGATCTTCCCATCCAGCCAGCTGATGGCACCGCACAGGGCGGGGCGTTCAGGCGTAATCACGCAGACATGATTTGGCGCAAATGTCTGGCAGAGCGTGCAGGAATAATAGGTATTCACTTCAGTGTCACGCATACCCTTAATGCGGGCATCCCGCTCATCATAGATTCGTTCTGCTTCCTTCTTTGCCGCCATGACTTTTTCCCGATCTGTGATGAGCGTGACCGATACGGCATCAAGCAACTGTGGAAAATCCATACGGAATTTGCTTGCGAGAAGTTTTCCGATATGTTCAATCTTCACGCCTTTTGCTACAGCCTCTTTTGATAACCGGACCCAGATGAGATCCCGCTGGGCTACATGCCACGATCCT
>JAURZP010000393.1 GCA_030653335.1 Methanoregula sp.
CCGCACTCTGCCTGGTCTGCAACCCGCATCCGCTCATATGAGAGACGGGTATTGAAAAAGACCCTGCTCACATCGAGACGGTAGGAAAAACCAAATTCGTGATGCAGCGTAACCGTTGTGTCACCAGCAAGAATTTCATAACCTGCAGTTCTTTCCTCTCCGGAAACTTTGGATACCTTGTTGAGCACCGTGTAGATGTTTTTGCGATGGGAGATGATCTCCTGTGCTATGATCTGCTTATAGTCTGATAATTCCTGAGGGATTGAAAGTACGGCGATATCTCCAATCACCTCGAAATGATCTGATATCAGGCAAAGTACCTGATCCGGAATGATCCCCCGTAACTGTTCTTTGAGACCCATGATTACCGGAATGTAGGTATGCGGTGCGGATAAACGCGATCGTTTCTGGGTTTTTATTTTTTTGACCCATACCTTAATGTGCCATTACTTCCTCTTCCTCTCTAATGACACGGGTTCGTGGGGTTGAAAGAATCCTTTCAGCGTATGCAACGGTGGAAGGAGCGGGGGTCCGTCTGCACCGGGCATTTGGATATTACGAGGTTCCGCAGTTTGACCCGTTCCTGATGCTGGATGATTTCCGCTCGCCCCGCAATGAAGATTTCCTTGCAGGATTTCCCTCACACCCGCACCGGGGTATAGAAACGGTCACTTATATGCTCAAAGGTAGTGTTGAACATACTGACAGCATGGGAAAAACCGGCATTATCAACGCCGGGGATGTCCAGTGGATGACTGCGGGGTCTGGCATCATCCATTCAGAGATGCCAAAGCCGGTGGATGGCCGGATGGGCGGGTTCCAGCTCTGGGTGAACCTGCCGAGGGCACACAAGATGACAAAACCCCGTTACCAGGAGATCCGGAGCAGGGCGATTCCCACTGTATCGCCGCGCAAGGATGTCAGCATTAAAGTGATCTGCGGAGAGGTCAACGGGGTTAAAGGGCCGGTGAAAGATATTGTGGCAGACCCCTTGTATCTCGATATAACTCTTGGGCCGGACACCACATTTTCCCTTCCGGTTAAGGAGGGTTACACGGCATTTGCCTATGTGATCGGAGGTGAAGGCACCTTTGATGCTGAAGAAGGATACCGGACCGGCAACCGCGACCTTATCCTGTTCAGTGACGGGAGTTCAATCTGGGTAAAATCGTTTGAAAAAGGTTTCCGTTTCCTCTTTATCGCAGGAAAACCTTTACGTGAGCCGGTTGCGTGGCGCGGACCCATTGTGATGAATACAAGCGAGGAGATTAAGCAGGCGTTTTCTGAGTATGAGGCAGGGACTTTTATCAAAAAGAAAGCTTAATATCCGCAATAACATGGCGCTGCCCAATGAGTCCTGTTTCCCTTTCACCGGAAGATGAACCTGTCACGTTTCTTTTAGAAGACGCACCATTTCGCCAGATCACTGATGTGCCCGAGTACCGGTTTGATGATATCACCCCTGAAGATGTGGTGGTGGATATCGGGGCGAATGTCGGGGCGTTTTGTATCCGCGCAGCCCGCATATCCGATAATGTGACTGCTGTTGAGCCGGTGACTGCGACCCTGCTAAAAAATAATATCCGGGCAAACGGCGTTTCTGTTCAGGTGATTGAAGGAGCTTTGGGCGATGGGAAACCTGCCGGGATCTGTTGGGATGAATGCCTTGTATTCACCCACACGTACACTCTGCACAGGATCCTTGAACTGGCAGGTGGCTGCGATTTTTTAAAATGTGATTGTGAGGGGGCAGAGTGGCTGATCCATCCTCCGGATCTTGCGGGCATCAGGAGAATTGAGATGGAACTGCACCAGCCACCGATCGGAAACCGCCCGAACCCGGCTCTCCTTGACTACATCGGGAAGCACTATGATTTTGAGATCGACAGAAAACCGGTGCATGCTACGCTTGGTTTGATGGGCGTGCTGCATGCGGTGCGGCGATAAAATCAACACATTCCCGTCTTAGTGATCACAACCGAATCCCAGCGCCCGGTTCTTTAAAAAATTTTACAGGGTTTTAACCGGTGCCATTGCCACATGACTGCAGCTCCGGCTAATGCCAGAATTCCGGTCATGAAGCTTGTAACTTCAGAGTAAGAGGGGGCAAAAAAAGTATTGCCTGCACCACAAAGGCTTGCAAAAACCATCAGAATTCCCATACCTGCGAGCAGCACGATAGTACCTCTCCAGAAAAAATACCGGTCTTCGGTAATATACGGTCCGGTTAAAAAAATCCTGCTCATCATCACCACAGTGGCCAGTAAAAAGATCCATTCCGAAGGTGAAGTCACTTCAAGCCAGAGATAATAGCCTGCATAATCCGGAGGTGGTGCAAACGGAAACGGGCCAAAAAACGGGTACAGCCATGTGGATGGGAGTTGCCACATGCCATCGAGTAACTGGTGGAAAAAAATGCAGCATGCAACCGCTATGCCCCAGAGCATATACCGGTTTTTTATCAGTACGAGTAGGATGATTGCAGCAATGAGAACGATGAGCAGTGAGTGAAAGTATGTCCTCCCACGGCTCAGTTCAGGAATGAGCATCCCCAATGGTTTATCAATAATATCGGGGATGAGGGAACTTATCATGCAGACAGGAATTGCCCTGCGATCATGGATCAGGCAGCAAAAGCCCAATCCAAGTAAGAGACCGCAGACCAGATGGGCGAATATAAACATCCATAAAAAAATGAGATGTGCCATGATATAAGAGAGTAATACTCTTTTTTTTGTGCCACTGTTAAGAAAGTTCATGTTTGCCTTTTTTAAAAAAAAAAGAGCCCCGAAATGCCCGGATTCGATGGGTTTTTTAAGATCCCGGCAAACATCCTTTAGGAAATTTGTATGTGCGATGAAATTTTCGATCAGAAAAATGTACATCTCGACCAGATTCTTGCAGACCGCCGCTCCTACCGGATGTTTACGTCTGCGATTCCTAAAGAGGATCAGATCCGCCGGATCCTTCACGCGGGACTGCTCGCCCCGTATGCGGCAGCTGCCGTGGGAGGATCAAAGGATTACTTCCGGCGTTTCTTTGTGATGAAGAAGGGATCGCTGAGTATGGAGACGGCAATACCCCTTCTCATGAAACAGGTGAATCTGATGGCTCAGGGACTTGAGAAGGAGATGGAAACAAACCCCGCACTCCGAAAAAAAGCAGTAAAGTTTGTGCAGCGCCTTGAGATGATCCAGAAGGCCGGCCGGGTGCCCGGTGTGGGAAATGCCCCGTATTACATTGTGGTGGCGGAGCGCAAAGGTTTCCCGCCCGTTGAACTCCAGTCGTTAGCCCACTGCCTTGAGAACATGTGGCTGAAAGCAACAGCCCTTGAGCTGGGGTTCCAGCTCGTTTCGATCACATCCCAGATGTCTGGCAATGCAGAGTTCTGCAAGATTCTGGGATTTCCAACAGGGGAATGGGAACTGATGGGGTGCGCTGTCGGGTTTCCGGCTGATGAACTTTCTCCATCCATCCGGCCTCCTGTTGAGGATGTGACACTTTGGCTGGAATAGGCAATTGATCTTTTTTAGTAACCATTCAAGGCTAATGTGTGGCAGAGATGAGTCAGGCCAGTACTGCGTGAATGCTATCGGTATCATGCAGCTCTGACCGGGAGGGCTTTTTGCATCCCCCATCCTCAGATAACTGCTCCCGATAATCGAAATAAAAAGATGATCCACACAAAAGGATTTTATCTCAGGTTATAAGATCAGTTTATGCCGGCCTACTATTTTGCTATGGAAGGATATCACACCGGGGAAAAACCCGATCCTGCTGTCGATAAACTGATCACTATCCAATACCAGAAGATCGATCTCACCACCGGAGAACCGCTGGGGGAGTTAACGATTCTTAAAGAGTGGGAGAGCTCTGAACAAAGTATCATCACTACGTTCTGCAACCAGTTTTTCAAACCGGAAATACCGGTCACTCATTTTATCCCTGTGGGAATGAGTCTCGATTACGAATACGAGATGATCATCACGAAATGCAAAAAATACAATCTTCATGCGATTACCAGTCACCAGCTCTATTTCCAGCGACCCCGCTTTGACCTCAGGCCAATCGTAGTTCTGTTAAATGATGGGCGGTTTGCAGGCGCCCGTCTGGATCTGTTCTCATCGAAAAAATATGATGGCAGTCATATGAAAAAATGGTACGAGAACAAGGATTTCAAAAAAATTGAGCACTTTATCCGGGAAGAAACCGAATCGGTGCTCAAATTGCTGCAATATTTAAGTAAATATAAGACCCGGCTTGGAATTACCAAAAAAGAAGAACCCGGCCACAGGAAACAAGAGCCGGCAACAATTTCGTCTCTTAAGGGAAAGGCGCTTCCTTTCCACTCACTTCCCCCCAGAGGAAAATCCCCGTCACCTGCCATGCAACCGGCAAAAACACAAACGGATCGTAAAAACCCACCTCCTGCGAAAAATCCGGCACAGCTCTTAAAGGCAGAACCCAAAGATTTAAAGAAATCTTTAGGAAAAACAAAATCCGCAGGCCCGCGTTCATCTGTGCCTGTCAGCCAGTTCCGCAAACATACGCCAACGAAAAAGGCTGTGGGAAAACAAAAATAGGCAGGAATTTTCCTTTTTTTATCATACCGGTTTTTTATGGAAATAATAAAATCCCTGCATCTTTTTTTCGCTTTTTTAAAAACAAGTGGGAAATGCTGTCACCGATGTGGAAATATTGACGGGGGTTTTTCCCCCGGAACCGTGGGGGTTTTATCTTTCACTCATTACCGCAGCAGTTTTCATGCCGTAATCTCTCTCATCGGAGTATGAAATCATGAAACCATATTCCATGCCAGTCCGGCAATGCACACGGCAGAAAATAAGAGCACGAGTGCGATATTGATGATCTTTTCCTTCCTTGTCATGGCTGACCATTCACTTCTCTGCTGTTTTGCCGCAAAACCGATGAACAGGCCAATTGCCGTCCCGGCTAAAGCCCCGAGCGCCACTGCCATCAGGATCCCAAACACACTCACACTCATGCAGTTTCTCCCTTTTACGGTTACCCATTCATCGATATAAATTCCCCTGCATTCCACAGATCTCTCTTCCTGATATTCTGGCCAAAATATGCACACTGGTTAGCGGGTATACCTTACGATGAACATTATAGCCAAAAAACCTGCAATCAGGGTTACTGCTTCAGGTCCTGCTGCACGCGTTGTCCCGGTTTTTTGCGGGGGTATGGGCAAAAGACCGATATTGACCGGCAGGGTCTGGCCCGTAAGGATAGTCACGGTCTGTTGCAGGGGCATGTAACCATCCAATGAAACTACAATCGTGTGATTTCCCCTTGTAAGATTTTCAGCTTTGAGTGGTGTTATGCCGGTATTCTTTCCATCCACCATCACATTCGCACCAGCAGGAACGGATGTGATCGCAAGCGAACCCGTATCCGGAACCAGCGTTGCAACAACTTCTGTAATCCTGCCAGCTTCTACCGGGACCCGGGTGGAAAACTTCTGGTACCCGAACTGCGAGAAGATGATCTCGTAGGTGCCGGGCGAAAGTGCGGTTACGGTCAGCGGTGTCGGTCCTAAGTATTTTTCAGCCATCACTACGGATGCGCCATCGGGAACTGAACGAAGATCCATTGCACCGGGTTGTACCGTTGTAGTGATGGAGATTGAGGGTTTTCCCAGTGTGACTGAGATCGTGCTGTAATCCGCCTGGCTCAAACGGGACCGGTCATTGGGCCCGTTTACTACCCAGATTGTGTAGGTCCCTTCATCGAGCCGTCCCCCGATGTTTGCCGTACCCCATTTGTAGCTCCAGCGATCATTGCTGTCCACCTGCACGAGGGTGAACCCCCCGTCTTCTGCACGCTTCGATATATCATTCAGCGCAACACCGTTTACCGGGAGATTGGGCCCGGTTAAGTAGAGATAGACCGTCTGGCTCCCATAGGAATAGCCCGATAGCGGGATGATGTCTCCAAAGGATGCCTGTATTCCCGGTGCGGCAGAGGCACTGGGGATGAGCAGGATACATGCACAGGCAAGCAGGCAGGACACAATCACGGAATGATGAGTCAGCATAAGTGGTACTGCCGTTTATGTCTTGTAAACTCTTTTAGTCTTTGGGTTGTTCCGGATGCTCACGGGACTGTACACAGTTCCCTGTCGTACACCGCATAGATAAAAAAAGAGGTGATCAGGAGCCGGTTTGCATGCTCTCGCCGGGCTTTAACACCTGCACTTTGATGTCGGTGGTCCGCTCGATAGCCCTTTTGAACTGCTGGGGATCGGCTGTGATCCTGTCCCAGGTATTGTAATGGATCGGGATAACAGTCTTTGCTCCGATGAAATTTGCCGCCATCATCGCTTCTGCAATTCCCATGGTAAAGCGCCCGCCAATCGGGAGCAGTGCGATATCCGGGTGATAGAGTTCGCCAATGAGTTTCATATCTGAAAAGAGTGCAGTGTCACCTGCATGATAGACTTTCACGCCATCCATGCCAATAACAAACCCCGCCGCAGCTCCGGCAGAAAAACCCGGACCTGCCTCTTCGATTGCACTCGAGTGCACAGCTGCTGTCATGGTAAACGACACACCGTCAACAATGATAGTACCCCCAATATTCAGACTTTCGACAGTCAGACCCTTTGCCTTGAGGTACCTGGCAATCTCTGTGATTGCAACCGTCTTACGGTTTAGTGCAACCGTCTCTCCCATGTGATCTGCATGCCCATGCGTGACTGCGACAATATCCGGATTTGTTCCCTGCACGCTGCCGCCTTCTATAAAGGGATCGATGAGCACTTTCTTTGAACCGGTAAGCAGCACGCACGAATGCCCGAGCCAGGTGAGTTGCATATATGCAGATCTTCTTCAGAGGGGATGAAATTTGCCCTTTTGTATTAAGGCAGGCAATCACAGAGAGCGCACCATAGCTAAAAAAAGGTTTGATGCAGGTTAAGGATATACCTTTTTTAAGTTACATCAATCAGTTCAGCTTCTGTGATATCTATGGAATCCCCAAGACTATCTGCAGTTGCGCTCCGTGTCATCTGCTCGGTAAGATCGCGATCTTCCATAACATCCCGGATGCGGTCAATGTACAAATCAATTGTCGGGTCTTCCTGCTCTTCGATCACATGGCGGTATTCGCGGAGCGTTGAGGGGCTGATTCCCAGCTCATCGGATACTTCTTTCATGGTCTTGCCGGACGTGATTAGTTCTTCCATCTTAACTTTGTCAAAGGGCATCTTGAAGTCAAGCTCCCGGAAGAGCTTGAGCCGTACCCGTGCCCGTGCCACTGTCTTTGACAGCTTCTCATCACCAAGTTCCCTGGCGATCTCGGTGTCATTTTTGCCAGCATAGAACAACGTGACGAGTTTGGCGAGCTGGATCGGCTTTAATGAGGTCTTGAAGATTCCCTGTTCCGTGATCCCTCTCATAACAAGAGCGACCTCGCGTTCGATCGCGTCGCTGTCTCTCAAAGTACCATGAATATTTTTCATAGGCTCGACAATCTTCGTCTTGCCCGACATGGAGCTGAAGAGTTTTAAGAGCTGTGCCTTACGTTTGTCTTCGGTCATTGCATACCCCGTATTGGGATTAGGATATACAATACTTCGTCAACTATTTAACCCTATCTTAACGCGTTGTTTGACCAAAAGACCTTTAAATTGGTGTTGAAATGCATTTAAAACATAGTGTTGTTTCATGTGCAGACTGCTTAAAAAAGGTGTATTTTTTTATCTTCTGCATTAAAAAAATTAAAACCGGATGCCCGGATGCTGATGTCCCCAAATTTGTAACAACTCATCCATACCCGAATAATTGGAAATTAAAATCACGCTCAGCCTGAAGAGGGAATCTTCGAAAACCGACACCCTTGGTTACTTAAAAAGATCATGAAGGTGAAACTGGTACTGGCCAAGTTTTCCATCAAAATTTGATGCCCCGATATACATGATTCTGCCCGTATCAGTGGCAGCCTGTATACCCACTTTCATGGCATTCCGGATTGTGTTCTCATCAACACCGTTGATAACAATCTCATACACCGATGCAACTCCATCAGGTACTCTGGAGTCTGAAATTTTTCCTTTCAGGCCCGGACACCAGAGATGATTGGTGCTTGCCGGCATGGGAAAGCGGTAATTGGTACACCCAACCTTTGAACCGCTCGCTACAATGCCCCCGGCAAAACTGGTAATTATCCCATGCATTCCTGTGATTGCATCAGCTGCAGCTTCTGCCGCAAAAAGAGCGGACTGCTGGTTTTTTCCCATGACAAGGAAATTGCCTCCTGCAATACCCTTTATGGTTCCATAACGCTCCTCCCCCACATAGTCTCCCTCCATGATTGGGATCTTCCAGCATTTTCTGCCCCCAATTATACATCGTTTCTCAAAGGTATCCCCAAAATAGTGCATACGTGTAAAGAAACGAGACTCCGCTTCAGGAAATCCATCAAAGGCAGATGCCGTGGGTGCAGGAAGAATACACTGAGAGATTCGGGAAGAAACATTTGATCTCATGTTCTTCTTTTCTGCACAAATCAGGATAGAGATCCCCGCCCTGCCATCCGGTGTCTCTTTTTTTGTTAAAGATCTTTCGATTCCTGCTTCAGCAGGACATCCGATTTTTGATGTGGCAAATCCTGTGGCTTCAGTTGCAGCATTATATGCCCATTTCTTTGACGCTGCTGTGATAATTATCCTCGAAATCCAGACCGGGAACGCTTCTGCGTAGGTATCAAGAATCTTTGCACCGTTGATCTCCAACGCTCTCACTTCCTTTTGAATAGACAACTCCTTCCTCTGTAATGATATAGTCCATAGGGATATCATTCTCATCAACCGGCAGGTTATCATATTCCTGGCAGGTAAAGGCAATTCCGATCTTTTGGATATTTTTATTTTTAGCTAAGAACCGGTCATAATAGCCGGCACCATATCCCATTCTCCCGCCAGTCCGGTCAAATCCCAGCATGGGTAAGATGATCGTGTCCACATCTTTTCCGGTTGCAGGGATTTCATTTCCTATTGGTTCCGGGACGCCAAACGTACTCGGAACAAGTACCGAGAAATTCCGTATATAGGACAGTCGAAGGCTTACATCTTCTTTTACAATAATCGGTACAATGACCGGGTTCCCGCTTTTAAAAAGCGCTGTGATAAGCGGTATTGTATTGACCTCTTTTTCCTTTGAGGTATACACCATAACCGTCTCATCATTACGAATAAGTTTCATGACGTGGTGGCCGATCCTCTTACTTTTTTCCAACCGGTCGTTTGGCATCATCGCATCTTTACGCTGACGCAGGATTTGCCGTATGCGGTTTTTTAGCTCCCTCATGAGCAGTAATATAGGATAACAATATTTATTTTTTGGTGATTACTTATTTGTTTTCAGTCAGGAATACGATACGTCCCCGCCGGAAGTCAGTGGCTACCAAAATGAACCCGTTGCCTGCAGATCAAGAATCAAAAAAACGAAGCATAAAATCAATATCCCGTTCTCCAGAGCACGAAGCGCACAATCATGGCAACAGGAAGCAGGAGAAAAAATATACGACAGAGCCTCCATTTAACGGTGAGAAATTCATTCGTTTTAACAGATTAATTCAACAGATATATAAGACCCGTGATTCCAAATTTGTATCTGCAATCAAATGGAAATTATTTATCAAAATTTGATTGATTACATATCCAGTATCAAACCAGAACAGGAGTATTTCTCTCAATGGCAATGGAGATCTCTGATAAAAAAATAATTTCTACAGTACATGCTTATCAGAAGATGATGGAACGTTCAATCTCAAAAGAGGATGTGATGGTCTGCATTAAAGAAGGCAAAATTATCAGGAAATATGAGGACACAAAACCATTTCCTGCATACCTGTCATCTGGTTTAGTGAATAACAGGATTATTCATGTCAATTTCGCGATAAACAAGGAAGAGAACACTATTGTTATAATAACAGCATATGAACCAAATCCAGAACTCTGGGATGAGACCTATTCTTATAAGGTGAAAACATGAAATGTATCCAATGCAATGAAGGTCAAACGATTGATAGTGTGACAACTATTGCCTTTGAAAAGAAGGGAGTTGCATTTCTTTTCAGGCATGTTCCGGTAATGACCTGTCCCGTATGTGGAGAAGAATATTTGTCTGAAGAAATTCAGGATCGTCTTACTGATATTACAAACCGGTGTCTGCAGCCAGGATTATCCATTAATGTGTACGATTTTAACCAAGGGCTGATTATAGCCTGATAGTAATGATATTGACCCTGCGGACGTATTAGTCTCATGAATATCCATCTTATCGGAACTCATATTTTCAGGCATTCCTTTCAGACCTTGTCATCACCTATCACTGGTTTTTTCAGATCCTGAACAATTGCCCCGCTCTTGTCAAACTGCATCCGGTAACACAACACTTCATTTGCCATCTGCTAGACATAAGTCAGGTTCTTTTTAACCCGTCAAGAGTTACAAACAGGCCAATAACGCATGCCTGCTGACGGCAGACGATCTCTCGCCCGGCAATGCAGGGGCAAACATCCGGTCATCACCGGCAGGGCACTTGCGGGTGTGCTTTGCCCATATCAACATCAAGACATGAAAAACCCGGACTGTCATGTTCCACTACATCGCTGGGTGGCAGTCGCTGTATTTACCTTCAGAGAAACGAGAGGTATAATACCTGTCCGGAATAATGGGTATTGAGATTTTTAAAATCAAAACGAAGTGATCGATAGTGATACAAGGTTCTAATGACGTCTTTGAAAAAGTGATGGATCTTGCCAAACGCCGCGGGTTCATCTGGCCCACGTCCGAGTGCTACGGGGCTGTGGCAGGTTTCATCGATTACGGTCCGCTGGGCGCAATGATGAAGCGGCGGGTTGAAGATATCTGGCGGGATTTTTACGTCATCGGGGAAGGCTACTATGAGATCGAGTGCCCGACGATAGCACAGGAATCTGTTTTCATTGCTTCAGGGCATGTGAAGGGATTTTCTGACAAGATGTGCCAGTGCCCGCACTGCAAGGAATTTCTCCGGGCAGACCATGTGGCAGAAGCTGGTGGCGTAAAGAACCCCTCTACCATGAAGAACGAGGAACTCGCAGCGATCATTGCATCCTGCAGATGTGCTGCGTGTGAAGAGGTGCTCGGAACCGTTGAAGTCTTTAACTTTAACCTCATGTTCCAGACAACCATTGGCCCCGGCTCGCAGCGTGTCGGTTACCTGCGCCCCGAAACAGCACAGGGCATGTTTGTGGATTTCTCCCGTCTGTTGCGATTCTACCGGGACAAGCTGCCTTTTGGTGCAGTACAGATTGGCAAGGCCTACCGGAATGAGATCTCCCCCCGGCAGGGCATGATCCGGCTCCGCGAGTTCACACAGGCAGAAGCCGAGATCTTTGTCCACCCGAACGAGAAGAATCACCACCCCTCCTTCAGGCGCTATGCGGACTATACGATGCCGCTGCTCACATATGTCCAGCAGGAGAAATGCGAAGATGCCGTTTCGATGTCCATGCAACAAGCTGTGGACAAGGGCGTTATAGCCAATGAATACCTTGCCTACTACGTTGCCCTTACCCACCATCTCCTTGTCACCATCGGTATCAAACCCGAGAGGCTCCGCTTCCGGCAGCACCTGCCCGATGAACGGGCACACTATGCCACCGACTGCTGGGATGCCGAGATCCGGTCCGAGCGGTTCGGGTGGGTCGAAACGGTTGGGCTTGCCGACCGCACGGATTATGACTTAAACGCCCACGCCAAAGAGAGCGGGACTGCGATGACGGTCTTTATCCAGTATGATGAGCCAAAGAAAGTTGCACGGCGACGGATCATCCCGAACATGAGTGTGCTGGGCAAGCAGTACCGCACCAAAGCAAAAGCGATCTTTGAAGCGCTGGCGATTGCAACGCCAAACACAGAGGGGGCTGATGTGGAAGTTGACGGTGAAAAGTTCCACATTCCCGCAAACCTGTTCGAAGTCCGCGATGAAATTGTTGATATCCGTGGCGAGGAGGTCGTGCCGCACGTCATTGAACCATCGTACGGGATCGACCGCATGTGTTATGCGGTGCTCGAACAGGCATATGATGAAGATGTTGCAGATGGTGAAGCCCGAACGGTGATGCGTTTCTCTCCCAGGGTTGCGCCCATACAGGTTGCCGTCTTCCCGCTCATGACCCGGGACGAACTCGATACGATCGCCCATGAGATCGCCCGCTCACTTCAAAAGGCCGGCATACTTGCCGAATACGATGACAGCGGGGCGATTGGCAGGCGCTACCGGAGGCAGGACGAGATCGGGACACCGTTTGCGATCACGGTCGATTACGACACGAAAGAAGACCAGACGGTTACGATCCGGGATCGGGACAGCATGAAACAGGTGCGAATCGCGATTGACAAGGTTCCATCAACAGTCTGCGCCCTTGTTAATGGAAGCCTGAAGTTCGCATCGCTGGAATCATAATCCGATAATAAAAAACATGAGCAACATCAGCCACCCATTGATAAAACCGGACAGCATCGAATCACGGGAGTACCAGCTCTCGATTGCGATGAAGGCGCTTGATGCCAACACGATGGTGATCCTGCCGACGGGACTGGGAAAGACCGCTGTTGCCCTGATCGTAGCCGCATCCCGGCTCTATAACGAGGGTGGCAGGATCCTGATGCTCGCCCCCACAAAGCCGCTCGTGGAGCAGCATCTCCGTTATTTTGAAAAATATCTTGTTTTAAAACCAAAGGATGGCAGTTCCGCATCCCCGTTTGTGATGTTCACCGGTGAAGCCCCTCCTGCTGAACGCACAGAGGACTGGAACAAGGCTACTGTAATTCTTGCCACCCCGCAGGTGATAAAAAACGATCTCATTGCCGGGCGGTACACCCTGAACGATGTCACGCTGCTGATCGTAGACGAGTGCCACCGGTCAGTGGGCAATTATGCGTATGTCTTTTTAGCCCAGCGGTATATGGGCAGCGCAGAAAAACCGCTACTCCTTGCGATGACTGCATCTCCCGGCAGCGTGCAGGAGAAGGTGCAGGATGTCTGCTCGAATCTCGGTATTGCCCATATCGAGAACCGGACAGAGAACGATCCGGATGTCCGCCCGTATGTTTTTGAGCGCGAGGTAGAGTACCTCTCAGTCGATCTGCCTCCCGACATTAAAGCGGCCATCAACTCGATAAATTCGCTTCTTGAAGACCGGCTTGCACTCCTCGGCTCGCTTCACTTCATTGTTCCCAAGCGCGAGAAGCTCTCGATGAAAGAACTCAATGCGATCAATGCCCAGATCCAGCAACGGATCCGTAGTCAGGACCCGACCGCATACTCGGCTGCATCGGTGTACGCGGAGCTGATGAAACTGCGGCATGCCGTCACTCTTGCAGAGTCACAGGGCAGTGAAGTGCTTAAAGGGTACCTGGCAAAGCTTGTTGCTGAAGGCACAGGATCGGGAGGGAGCAAGGCAAGCCAGCGGCTGGTTAAAGACCCTGTATTCCAGGAACTCTTCGATCGTACGCTCGGGTGGACAAAAGAACTGCACCCAAAACCCGAAATTGCACTGGGAATTGTAAGAGACCAGCTCGAGTCTCATCCCGACAGCCGGATCATTCTCTTTGCCACGTACCGCGATACCGTGCAGCTCCTTGTGGATCATCTCACAAAGCATGGGATCTCCTGCGAACGGTTTGTCGGGCAGGCAACCAAAGATGCAGAGAAAGGGCTCTCGCAAAAGAAGCAGATCGCCGCCCTGACCCGGTTCCGCGAAGGGGAGTTCAAGGTGTTGATCGCAACCTCGGTTGGCGAGGAGGGTCTTGATGTGCCTGCAACCGACATGGTGATCTTCTACGAGGCAGTGCCATCAGAGATCCGGTCCATCCAGCGCCGTGGACGAACCGGAAGGTCAGGGGCGGGAAAGATCGTAGTCATGGTAACCAAAGGGACTTCAGATGAGGTGTTCCGCCACGTGAGTGTGGCAAAGGAAAAACAGATGCACAAGAGCATGCGCACGATGGGCGGTTTTTCTTCTGCCGCTACGCAGCAACCGCTGGTGGTGGAGCCAGAGACCATAGAGGCGTTCACCCCACAGGGCCCAAAGATCATCATCGATGACCGTGAAACCTCATCAAAAGTTGTAGAAGTCCTCTCCAACATGGGAGCAGTGATCCGGATCGAGCGTCTCCCGCATGGGGATTATGCTATTGGTGACCGGATCCTTGTCGAGCGAAAGACCGCACGGGACTTTGTCGATACCTTAATCAACCGCGATCTGCTTGGGCAGGTAAAGGCGATGGCAGACTCTGCCCCCCGCCCGGTGATGATCATCGAAGGCGGGGATATCTATGCCCAGCGAGACATGCACCCGAATGCGATCAAAGGCGTGCTCGCGGCTCTCACCGTTGATATGGGAGTCTCAATTCTCTTCACGCGTGATGAGCAGGACACCGCCCAGATGCTCTTTGTGCTTTCGAAACGCGAAGACAGTGAGCGGGGCGAACGCAAGGTGCACCCGCAAAAGTCCCACCACTCCCAGCGCGAGGAACAGGAGTATATCATATCAGCATTTCCGGAGATTGGTCTTAAGAATGCCCGGTTATTGCTGGCACATTTCGGCTCCATCCAGGGGATTGTGAATGGTTCACTGGAGGAGCTGGGTGCGGTAAAGGGGATTGGGGAGAAGACGGCGGGGAAGATTTTTGATTTGTGCCGGAGGGTGTACGGGTAGGGATTTTTCTTCTTTATTTCTTATACTGAGTGGAAGAAACGCGGATTCTCTAAAGGCATATTGCATTATATGAAGAAGAATACCGAGTGCAATCTGTCGTTCACTCTCAATAAGCATGTTATGACATGCCTAGATCAATTCGATCAATGTGTTGATCAACTTTGAGCAACTGTTGATTTGGGGGATTGATAAATTCCATCCTAATTAAAAAAAATGAGAATAATTATTAAAACGGTGTGATGGTTTTCATCTCGAAATTTGTTTTAAGTGATAATTGGTGTTCAAAATGTTGGAAGGCATCGAAAGGATCTATAATATGAAAATTCAATTGCTCTATGGTTTTTCGATCTATTTTGATTGAATATATGTAGTCATCCTGCAATCGATCAGTTTTTTTATCAATTCTTTGCGTATATCCTGAAATTTCTATCATCGAAATTGTTGGGCTTATAGCGAAGAAATTTCCACTAAAATAAAATGCAAGCCCACATACACATGTAGCATATTCTTGATTCAATTCTGTTTGAGTTTTATTTTTTACCGAGGTTTTGCCGGATTTCAAAATCGTTGCTTTTGTTGTGGGCAGATCTTCAATTTCTGGCAGATCAATATCAATATTTAATGTTTTTTCCGAAGATAATTGATAATCGATCGAGAAATCAATCGGTAATGAAAGATTCTGAAGTAGGCCACTGATTGAATCTAAAATAAATTGGGGATCTCCTGGTAAAATGTTTTCAGTTATTTCCTGTTTTCTTTTTAAAAGACCCTCAATTTTTTCGGCTTCTTCTCTCTCAAAATTTACTTTTTTTGATTCATAATCTGAAAGCTTATCTGCATAATAGATTGAAAAATTCTGGTTAACATATTCTTCTCGCTTTTTTGCATTCGTCCAGAAAAAGATGCTATGGATTTTTTCTGTTGCAATTTTTAATAATTCCTCTCGACATTTTTCTTCGGATGGTCGAATGTCCAAATACTTTTTCCGATTCACAAGTTCGGATTCAATTCTATGAAGTTCCGCTAACCAATCGTTTTTGCAAAAAAATGGGGGAGTTCTTTTATAGATATTGATGAATTTGTCTTTTTCCCGTTCAATTCTGTAAAAAAGTTCCTGATTATGAGATTTCAAGGTTTCTTTATAGGATTCCGTTCGTTTTAATTTTCGCAATAGTGATTCGTCAAGGGGTTGACCGTTTTCATCACTCACAAAAATATTACCCTCATCATCCATCTCAATTGATACTTTTGATAAGTCATAGGTTAATGTCGGTTTAATATTTCGACTTGGGGATAGTGGGATTCGGGTGGATAATCCCATACCAGGAATTCCCATATTCAAATAGGGTCCACGTGGACCAATGGAAGTACTTAAGCCCGGAACCCCTAAAGATAGACCCATGCCGGATTTCGATAGATTTAATCGTAGTCCTGTTCCCAAAGAAATTCTCTTCTGAAATCTCATGTTAATCACATCAAAAAAATGAGTTAATTATCGGGGATCCCGGCGGTAATGACTTTTTACCGGAGTACCATCTTTACGATGATAGTGTCGCACATAGACTTTTGCTGACACATCTACAGGATCAGCGGAAGAATATGGTAGTAAAGAATTGTATTTCCCTTCAATTCCAAATCCGACAGCAAAATTATTTGAGTCTATAAGGCTTGGCTGAGAAATAAACGCATGTGACTGATCTACTGGAGAACTTGCCTGAACGGTGACACCGAAAAATATTGAAAATGAAAAACAAAAAACCATGAATAGGGATCCGTTTTTCATTATTCTTTTCCAAACATTTGAGTTCATTTTGTCTCATCCTCACGCAGTCAGAGCACTGAAGCTTATTACCCCGATTAAAATACATAATCCCAAGTAAAAGATCGAAGTTGCAATACGGTCTTTACTAAGACTTTGCAATCCATCTTTTCCGCAGTAACGCATGTAAGGGCTGAAAATTTTTACTGCAATGATTGTCAGGATAGAGGCTACAAGCAACATGACGAAGGTCCATACCACCTGTCGGATAATCACCAGATCTAGTGAAAATGGTGCGACGAGGGAGCCGGCAAATACTGATGCGTAGATGATCATCCATCCAACACTTGCTATCGCTTCAGCTTTCGGATCGTCCTTTATCGTCAGGAAATCTACTTCAGAAAGTGCTTTGTCGATAAGCCATAAGAAAAATGCAGCAAGAATTGTTGTTATAACGAACGTTATGATAAGAGAAAGTGCATCTTCTCCGATGTTCATCCAATCCATCGTTATCATAGTGGGTAGAATGCCGGAGTAGAGGAAATAACTACCTAAATAATTGTTATTTTTTTAGAAAGCGCGCCACGCAGCAGAGAAAATTGCTAGAACCATGAAATCAAATTAAAAAGAGCGGTCTTTTTACGGGACACCTATAACCTATTGTAAAAGTGCGTCTATAGGTATTCGAACCCTTATCTCGAACATTATTGGCCGTCTAAAGGAGCATATAACGATAAAAAATGTCCGACCCATAGGGTTCCCCATTTTACAGAGATTACGATGAGCGCCGCCTCAGTGGGATGCCCCTGTGGCGGTTCAATCGCCTAAGTACAAAAAGGATTTTGCCCCGCTGTGCCTCGTAGAGGCCCCGATGCGGGAAACCCTCCTAATATTCCCTACTCCACATTTTTTATGATTCAATTACGAACCCAAAATCCGGTTAGGGAGGAACCCTCCCATTTCCAAATCGTTCGATGGAGAAGTATCAATGGCGGTGCAGAATTGTGGACTTATGGCAGAGTAAAAGTGTACATCTGATAACCTTCATTCACGTGCATGAGAGACATAGTTATCTTGGTTCCGGAAATGTCCTTATGGAATTCATCGTACTAGACGGAGCGCTTCCGCTGGGGTTTCGGCTGCTGGAGAAAAAAAGAATTTGTCTGTGTTTTAATTAGTTACATCTTGCACAAAATCTCTAACGATTCCGTGCCGGCTCTCACCGCATTCATCAGGAGAAGCACATTCTCCGGATCCTTCTCGTTCTGGATGCGCTCGCAGAGCGAAAAGACAGTCATCGCGAGTTCATCGGCCAAGCCTCCATCGCAGGGCTCATCATGATCTTCACCGCAGCCGCAGGTATGGCTGTGTTCGTGATGTGCCGGGGAAACTGGTGCAACCGGTACAGCTGGTTCCGCGCTGGCTGGCGCAGCAGTAGCGTTCTCCGCACAGACGACACAGAATGTTTTTCCTTTGACTTCAAAGAGCGGGCATCCGCAGGTTTTGCAGGTCTTTTCGAGCATTTTACCCCCCTTGAGGAGGTATTCGGCCATTATTTCATCTTCTTTGCGCACTGGCATGTGTTCACCGTCGGTTTGATATTTAATCTATATATGCCAGTTACGCATATTAACTACAGGTACACAGGTAGGTGTCCCCATGCCAAACCCTGAAAAAACAATGGAAAACTGTATCCTGATGTTGCAGCACATTCAGGAGGACAGCTCGATCCCCAGAAATATCCGGCGCGTAGCAGATGAGACCCGGACGCTGCTTATGAACAATACCAAGGCGATGGGTCTGCGCGCAGCCGAAGCCATATCAAAAATTGATGAAATCTCCAATGATCCCAATATGCCTATCCATGCACGGACAAGGATCTGGGAGCTGGTGTCACAGCTCGAGCAAATCCCACTGGATTAAAAATCCACACTCTCATTTTCAGCATTCATTTGTATTCAGCTCAACCTGATCGTGATCACTATAGTAAAACCGAAATACGGGTTGGACCATACATGGATATGAGTATCTTTTATGACGATTGAATGGGATCCGATTCTCTTTGTGAATCTGGTATTGTGCATCATCATTGTGCTGCTCGGCATTCTTTGCTACAGGAGAAGTCACGAGTCCCTTCCATTGTTTATCGGTGCCGCGTTTGGCCTTTTTGGCGTCTCGCATGCTGCAACCCTTCTTGGGTTTAAAGTTCCTCTTACCATCCCGCTCATCGTGATCCGGGCCCTTGCCTATATTCTTGTGATCTATGCACTCGTTATGCACCTCAAGTCCAGCATGATCGCAAAAGAGACCCGGCAGGCATGGGTTGATTTTTTTAAAGAAGAGTCCCGGCAGTCTGATGATGATGGGAAAATTCCGGAACAGAAGTAATTTTCTTTTTTTTTTCTCCTGCGCACTAAAAAAAATTCCGGAAAAATTCCCACAGAATAGTAAAACCGTTCTTCACCCGCCATCCCACCCCATCCCCATACCCTTTTTCCATAGATATCCCGTTAACTCCCATTTAATCACCTTTTATCTCAATGAATAACGCGCCAAACGCCACAATACCCGCAAATTGAGGCGCATATAATGCGTTCTAAGGCACCTTATTGCGGTTTGGTGGCACTTTAATTCCGACCCGCTACCTACCATTGATTTTAAGATTGAACGTGAAAACTCACCCTGCTCCTGAAAAGGTCAAATTGAACTCATTTTACGGTTTTCTCCCACATATCAGTCCCGATGGAATCCGGGCGTTTTGCGGGGTTTTTAAAAAAGGCCCCGTTTGACAAACCGGGCCTTTTAAGGGGTTTTAGGGGTTGCAACCATCACTTATTCATGACCCCCCCAAGACCATCTGGTGAGAGGGATGTTTTGGGGTTTATCCGGGGGTGAAGCGGCGGGGACCGGTGCGAGAGAGGCGGGGATGATGGATGGGAGGTCGGGCCGGGAATTCTTTTTGGGGGGGCGTTGGGGTTATCGTCATCCAACCCCAAAAAACGGGTCATCCTGGACCGGGCCTTTTTTGCTCTGCTGTAAATGCATGATCCACCGTTGTAACCCTTCGCAATAATTCAAATAGTTCTGTAGAAATATAATACTAATAAAAACCGAGGTGAACGGGATGGCAAAACCAATTGAGATTGGGCTGGTGCTGGAGGGAGATGACGCCAAGAGGTTTCACAAATACATGGAAAACCCCAAAATAACAAAAGAAGGGCGTGACCTTATCCGCGAAGCCATAAAAATTGCAAAAAAAGAAAAACTCTATGTCTAAACTCTCCTATTTTGATCTTGTTTTTAAATCGCTCGATGCATCGTGTGATGTATCCACGTTTCATTCGACCGAGCAGGAACTGGATGATTTTTTAAAAGAGGACGCACTCAACAACCAGATGAACCGGCTCTCTGCAACATTTCTTGCCTACTGGAATGACAAGGTGGTCGGATATTTTACGCTGATCAATGACAGCATTGTTGCAGAAGCAGTGAGCGAGTCTGATCGCGAGCCCACATGGGCATATCGCAAATATCCCGCCATTAAAATCGCACGGATGGCACGGCACCGTGATTTTGACAACAATGGTATCGGGACGCTCATGCTATTGAGGATATTTGTCATTACATTGCATGTTTCGCAGTTCACCGGGTGCCGCATCATTACTGTTGATTCAAAAACCGGTGCTGTTGAATGGTACCGTAAAAAAGGATTTAATCTTGCGCAGATGCGACCACGTGATGATTCGGTGCCGCTCTATATGGACTTTCACAGGTTTGTCTCGCAAGAAGAGATGCACCCCCTCAAAACACTCGGGGATTTTTTATAAAATCTCATACACTTGTCAGGAAATTTCACTCACACAAAAAAATTCCCCTGTTTGTCCTATGTGCATATGCACAAAAAGAATCGGAGACCGGGCCCCCCCCTTTTTTCTTTTCCCATCTCCAACCCCGCAATTCTCTAAAACGATGCGCCACTGCGACACCGGCCGAGCCCGTTGGGATTATCGTATTAGGGAGGGGGTAAACTTTTTTTTAAACCCGTGAGCAAAAAAAATGATTCCAAAAAAATTCCTGGACCGAATAGAAAAACCGTTCTTCACCCGCCATCCCACCCCATCCTTATACCCTTTTCCATAGATATTCCGTCAACCCCCATTTAATCATCATTTATCTCAACGTATAACGCCCCAAACGCCAAAATACCCGCAAATTGAGGCGCATATAATGCGTTCTAAGGCACCTTATTGCGGTTTGGTGGCACTTTAATTCCGACCCGCTACCTACCATTGAATTTAAGATTGAACGTAAAAACTCACCCTGCTCCTGAAAAGGTCAAAATGAACTCATTTTACGGTTTTATCCCATAATCAAGTCCTGATGGAATCCGGGCGTTTTACGGGGTTTTTCAGAAATGCCCCGTTTGACAAACCGGGCGTTTTACGGGGTTTTAGGGGTTGCAGCCCTCACTTATTCATGACCCCCCACGACCATCTGGTGAGAGGGAGGTTTTGGGGTTTATCCGGGGGTGAAGCGGCAGGGACCGGTACGAGAGAGGCGGGGATGATGGATGGGAGGTCGGGCCGGGAATTTTTTTGTATCTGTTCATTTGATGCCGTTCCGGATATGCATGTACAAAGGGCGAGCCAATTACACACTCAGCTAAAAACTGCCACCAAAAAAAAAAAATTTCCATTATTTTTTCCGCAGGTTTTGTAATGCCTCATCCCGTGAACAATAGATGGTAAATATTTTTGTAAATCCTGCGATCTCAAACACCTGACTGACCTGCGGTGAGAGTGAGTACAGGTCGACTTTGATTCCTGAATTTATGAGCATACGCGTGGTGCTGAGAAGCACCCTCAGCCCGGCGCTTGCGATATAGTCGGTCCTGGAAAAATCAAAGAGAACGGATTCCGGTCGTTGTTCAACAATTTTTTTTAATTCTGTCTCAATCGCCGGGGCACTGTCTGAATCAAAACGACTGACAAGAGTGATCGTAATTGTGCCATTAATCGTGGAAATATCAAGAACCATTCAATCCCAACTCCAGTATCCGGTATTTACATCACATAGTTATGTAGTGTCTGTTGCATTTGTTGTTCGACCGTAACTGGTCAGAACAAACGCTGAGGCTCTGATGGGATAAACGGTGCGTTCATTGGCACCGCAAGCGATACTAAAACCAGTTGGGCCTTTTAACAGGGAATATGTTTTGTAACAGTCGTCTTTTTTTCCTGATAACGAAACTGATCTGAGGAAACAAAATCATATGAGAGATGAATCCGGCACCTGGGAAAAGGAGTATCTCTGCTAGGGAGCCGTCTGGGGTGGTGCAGTACATCATCTTCCGTCTTTAGCGCAAAGTTCACGAGTGCTTGAACTGGGTTGCGGGAATGGCAAGACACTGTCTGCCATGATCGGGAGAGGATGGGAAGTAACTGCAATTGATTTCTCTTCCCGTGCTGTTGCGATGAGCAGGATGAACACCAACACGCTGAAAAAAGCAGAAGTCTGTGTGGCAGACGCCCGCCACCTGCCATTTGTCCCTGAAATGTTTGATGCAGTATTTGCCATTCACATCCTTTCGCACCTTGATAAAACTGATCGCACGCGAGCGGTTGCAGAAGCTGTGCGGGTGTTGAAAACCGGTGGCATCCTGTATTTCACCGGGTTCTCAACTGAAGATTTCCGATCCGGCAAAGGATCCGCTGTTGAAGATGGAACAGTTAAGAGGGGTTCTGGGATCTGCACCCATTATTTTACTGAACCAGAAGCGCAGGAGCTGTTTAGCAATCTTACGTTAGAGACGATCACAACAAAACGATGGTCCATGCGTGTCCGTGGACAGGATTTTCCCCGGGCTGAAGTTCAGGCTGCTTTTATCAAATAATCTGCCGGGAGTTTTTTATCAGAACTAAAAAAATTTCGTCTCTCCACAGGAAAAAGGCGTTTACCCCTTACTCATCATCCTCAAGATTCTTCCTTCCTGTCTTATCCCGGTCCAGCAACGCCGGATCGATATGCCACTCGCTCCTGCGCAGCAGTCCATGCAGGGTGCTTGCCTCGCGGATAGTTAAATTCGTCCGCCCGAGAATCCGGCGGATGAGTATCATCGTATTCTCCCGCTTGAACTCCGGGTGATGGATCTCGTCTAAGTACCGGTCAATATGCTGGTACAGGTGCGCCATATCCTGGGGCGGGCAGAGAGCAAAGCTGGGTAACGGCAGGTTTGAGAGTTCATAGCAGACAACACCGACCGCATGCGAGAGATTGAGGATCGGGTACTCCTCGGCAGTCGGGATTGTGCA
>JAURZP010000401.1 GCA_030653335.1 Methanoregula sp.
TTCACCGTAAAATTAGCGGGGGTAGACGAACATGGACCGGTGCAGATATATTTGGGGTGCTTTTGAGTATTTACGAAACTTCAAAGAAAAAAAAGCAGAAATTTATGGAGATAGTGGGTGAAAAACTGGGTGTTTCTTCGAGTGAGAAAAGGGCAAACAACTCAACTTCCTAAAAGTGAGTTGTTACGGAAATTCTTTGTCGATTCAAATGTTACAAGATCCACTAGTGAAATTTGAGAATAATCTAAACCAAAAATTAGTTTAGTATTTTCCTCGAAAAACAAATTCAGGAATATTTTTGCTTCATCTATCGCAAGTTTTGAGGGGTAAATTCCATAATGCTTCAGTTGCACACGATTCTTGTTCAACCGAGACATTTCATTTTTGTGCGAGAGCCGGTAAGAAGGGACTGATTTTTTTCCAATTAAATCCCAGTAATCGATGAAATGGGGTGTTGTTTTTGTTATACTGAGTTTGTCAGTTATCAGCCCTAAAAAAAGTTCTACCGAATCATGATATGATAAAATCGATATTGAGCATAAGGGTTCCGACATTTTTGTTTGTTCATCCCCCAAACGATGAAGATATTTTATAAAAGCTAATCTTTGTATTTCTGTTTGCGTGACTGGCATTTTTCACTCCCATACTTTACTAAAGACACTATGGATTTTCGATTAATAAATATAAGGTTGGAAAAATAAATTAAAATTTCATTATTAAGGGGTTTTTTCAGCATTTGATGAAAAAGAATCTAATGTCGGATATTTTTTTGATATTTTTAACTTATAATCCTCGAATGCATTCTTTTTTGCAGATTCTTCCGCTTCTAAATTCGCCCAATTCGATATAAATTTTTCTTCTATATTTGCTATGACAACCTTCAGCTCTTTGCCATAACATTTTAATTTGATATTATTTTTTTCATCCACATCAAATAAATCATATTTTTTACCATAATTGATAACTTGGCTAATCTTTTGAGAAATTAATTTGGTTTTTGTAATTTCATCATCCTTTAATAAACCAAATGAGACATTTTCTTCAATCGTTTTGTAAATTTGATTATATCTAATTATTTTTGGATCTTCAATTGATTCATCTCTCCGATTAAAATTGTAACAATACCCCAAAACAATATTATTAATAACTTTGAAATTGTGCATATTCAAATAAAAAGGCAATTCTAATTGGTTCCTATATTCATTAAAACTAAATCCTTTTTTTAGCGAGTCTGATAAAATTTTGTTTTGATGTGTATGTTCGTCATATAATCGAAGTTCTTGGTTTTTTGGCATGAAATACCACAATTTGAACAAATCGTTATCATTGTTTTTGCTTTTATTATTAGAATGTGAATTTATTGAATCGATAACCCGGTCTTTATCGCGTGAATAAACACATAATACATATTCAATTTTTTTAACATCTAACTTGGATCCAATAATCTCTGATAAGTGACCAATATTTTTTTCGAGAAATTCCTTTGCTTTTTTTATCTGTGAAGGGAATTTTGGACGCAGTCCAATCGAAGATTTGCATTCGATCAAAATGATTCGTTTTTCTTTTGCATTATACAAAAATAAATCAAATATCGGATTCACACTCAAATCAAAATTTAAATCGATTAGAGGCTCCGGAAAATAGAATTCGTAACCAGAATTTATTGAGAGCGGCGTATCTAAAAACGCTTTTGCGCACAATTTCATTAATTCATGATGTTTTTCATGTGTTTCTAATTCATTTTTGAGAAGAGTTTCTTTATCCGGGAAAAATTCTTTTTCCCATTTCGTTTTGATCCGTTCTAATTCTTCTTTTGTTTCTTTTGGAGCCCGTTTATAGAAAATATCATAATCTTCTTCTTCACTGGGGGGTAAAATATGATCACCCCACTTTAGCGGTATTATCGATATTTTCTACAATATACTCATAGAACCTCATCGAGGTTCCAATATCCGCTTGCTTGACCGGATAAATATCGATCCTTTGCCCGTCAGTGGAAATATCAAAAATTGAACCCGTATGATCATCAATGATTCTTGCAGTAAATAGCATTGAACCATTAATTAAAACATTTTCGATAAGTGTAAAATTCCATTCATTGCTTTGAATTGTCTTACAAAAATGAGGGATATTATCATTTTTCATTCCTACTGGTAAATCAATCGACCAAGGTTTCTGAACCGCATGTGAGAATTTATTTTTCGAGCCAACCGTTTTAATAGAATATGTCGACTTATTAATTTCATCACGAAGATACAGTAATCGATCAATCACCGTTTCAATAATTTGAAAGATATCTCCAAATCTTCCTTTTTTTACAGTAATAATTCCTTTATTGTCAATTTTAAATCCTACACCATTTGGTAAATGAATTTCTAAGATTTTTGGCAAAACACCGTAGTAATATTCCATTTCATCTAATGTCTCTTTACCATCCGATCCGTGATACTGGAGATTCCTTTCAAAGTTTGGTCGCAACTCTGATTTTACTTCAGTATTTAAACTACGGATTGCGGAAAAATATGTAATTACCATATCGTCATATTTTTTCGATAAATCATCTTTGATTTCCTTCATTATTTTTGGAGAAATCCACAAATTAGAGATTTCTCTCGTCCGATTAATATAGTTGAAAAGCGTGTTTGGAATGTCTTCTGTTTTTTTCGCATCTGTAATAAACAACGGGACGTTATTTCTATCATCAAAAAAAGTATAATAATAGATCTTTTCTTTGTTCAAGAGTTTAGAGATTAAAAATAGATTACCGTGTTCTTTTTCAATAATAAAATTCTCGTTTTCTAAACTTTGTGTGAATTCTGTTGAATTTTTAAAGGTAGAAATTGTTGCAATAATGTTAAGAATTAATGGAATTCTATTATCAATTCTTTCAAATTCCAAATATTTTGTAAACTCATCAATATCATAAAATTCTTTTTTCCCAAAATTTAAAGATTCAATCTCCATGTTTTGCAGACCGGTTCACTTT
>JAURZP010000405.1 GCA_030653335.1 Methanoregula sp.
GGCAATTTTCAGTACAAGAGTGCCTTCAAACACGCCTTCATCGATTGACTCACGCGATGGATTGAAAGACAGGATAGTTCCCAGTGACTCAAGATTTCCAATAGCTAACATTGCCCGGATATCTTTCATGGCACAGTCATCGGCAACCTTTATCGTTATGGAATAGCGCGGGCGATCCGTGTCATCAGCCATTTCTTTTATTTTTTCTGCAGCTGGCTTACTTTGTGTGACAGCCGGTTTTGAGTCTTTCTCTATTGGTTTACCTGAATTTTTTGAGATCCATTGTTTTAAGGCTTTTACCTGTTCATCAGGATTGACAGATGATGAATCGCCACCGCCTTCCACATCATCCAGCATCAACTCAACAATATCAGAGCATGCCAAAAGCATGTTGTTTAAGTCTGCTGTGATCACAGCACTTCCGCTGCGTAACATCTGGAACACATCTTCCATGGTATGGCAGAGTTTCTCCATCTCCATAAAGCCCATGGATGCCGATGCACCTTTGAGGGTGTGAATCGAACGGAATATCTCATCAATAGCCGTCTGGCTTCCCCCTTTTTCCAGAATCAGCATGTTCTTTACCAGCATCTCGTGATTCTCACGTGATTCTGCAACAAACAGGCCCCTGTAGGCTTCAAATTCAGACATCTATGCCCTCCATACCACGCACTGCCTTCTCAATCTCTTTTGCAAGTTTTTTTAGCGGCAGGATCTGGTCGGCTGCATTATGCTTGATGACGGATCGTGCCATGCCATAGACCAGGCAGTCTTTCTCATCACAGACCAGATTTTTCCCACCGGCCTCTTTTATCGCCAGCGCCCCGGCACCGGCATCGTTTCCCATGCCACTCAATGTTACTGAGACAATATTTTTTCCATATACGGTGACTGCGGATTCGTATGTTTTGTCAACCGCCGGTTTGACCCCATGGAGCGGGGGGGAATTCGTATGGATGATGCGCCCGGTTTTTTTATTGTTTCCTGATAACGCTCCACTGACTACGGTATGGACCCCGGCTTGTGAGAGAAGAATCCTCCCTGTCAGTATGGAATCTCCTGTTTCTGTTTCCTTGACCGGGATCTGCGATATCCGGTTAAACCGTTCGGCAAGGGGTTTGGTAAATCCCGGGGGCATGTGCTGGGTGACGATGATGCCTGCCGGAAGATCTGCATGAAGTTCTGCTAAAAGAGTGTCGAGCATCGGCGGTCCTCCGGCAGATGATCCAATCAGTACTACCCTGTCTGCAGCAGCCGTACTAACGGGCTCTTTTCGGGTGACAAATTTTGAAGGCAGGCAGATGAGATGTTTGACTTTATCGATCAGTTCCTGACTGATATCACGCACATGAGGGATATCCTTTGGCTTGAGCATGAAATCATCAGCGCCAAGCTGAATTGCCTGAGTAGTCATTTCAGCACCCTCTGAAGTAAGCGTGCTCAGCACCAGGATTTTGGGGCGTTTTGACTGTTTTTGTAGTTCTTTTAATACTTCAATGCCATTCATCACGGGCATTTCAATGTCGAGGGTTATCAGATCCGGTGCAAGACTCTGAATTTTTTCTAACGCTTCGACACCATTTGTTGCAGTTCCAACGACCTCTATGGAATTATCTTTTGTCAGCATATCCTTAATGATCGTCCGCATGAACACGGAATCATCTACGATAAGTACCTTAACCATAATCAGGATGCCAGCACGTTTTTGACTTCTTCAAGAACTTTGGGTGCCTGGAACGGTTTGACAATATATCCTTTTGCACCGCTTTTTATCGCGAGTTTGACCATCTGTTCCTGACCTACTGCCGTACACATGATAATCTTTGCAGCAGGGTCAACCGCTTTGATGCCCTTTAATGCTTCAATCCCGTTCATTTTAGGCATCACGATATCCATAGTGACGAGATCCGGTTTCAATTCCTGGTATTTTGCTATCGCTTCTTCGCCATCCCCGGCTTCACCGGCAATCGAATGACCACCGGTAAACAAAATATTTTTAATAAGGGTTCGCATGAAGAGCGTATCATCCACGATCAAAATCTTTCCCATTGACGATCAATTTACAATTTGTGAGATGATTGCATATAGAGGTATTGGTAAAAACGGGGATAATTCTAATTTGTTTGTGATTTGGTAGCGTCTGTAATATATCTTACCCCTTTGGGGGTGAGCTGGATCTCTCTTCGGATGATGACTACTTCGGCAATACCCAGTGTTAATATTTTATCATAGATCGAGTCGAGTTGTTTGTGAGGAATGGTTAACATATTTTCAATGGCATGGGAGTCCATTCCTGAATATACGAGCATGGCTACCTGCTGGTCAACCCCGTCTAACTCGGTTCCTTTCATATCCATGCTTTTTGTGGTATCTTTCAAGAAATTATAGAGGACCTGCAGGGTTGAGATGGGGCAGAGCACAAGGCTTGAGACCACTTCAGCTGATTCGAGATAATCAATTTTTATCACTTCGGTAGGTTTTCCCTGTACATCCCGTTTGGTGAGCTCTATTGCTGCCACTTCGGTAATGGGAACACTGATCTGTTTTAACGCACCGACAAACCATATTCCGCTCTTGACCACTACGACACTGCCCTTCTCCCAGGAGGCTTCCTTGATCATTACACCACCACGTATGGCCGGAGACATGAAGTACGCCATGAGCCGGTAGGCATTGCAGAGCGGGAGAATGCGTACTTTTAAAAACTGGAGGACTTTTTCAACGGAGAGTATTTTATACACTACTTCAGTGTCCGTTTTTACCGTAACAATTAGAATGTTTTTCTTTTCAGAAACGTCTAATACGGACTTAAAGAGGATCTCTTTGTTTATCGGTGCCGGAAATACCATACGATCTTCACTTACAGCCAGTTTAGTGACGATCCATTCCTTGTTGAACTCAACTTTTACCGGTACTTCCGTCATGGAGCCTCAATAATCTCTTTTCTTTTTGTTAAGATTTTAAATTATCCTGATACTTGTATGTTGTAATATGGCTTATTTTATTGCCTCTGTGGGAGTAATTCTCTTTTTCTGGGCTTCTTTGGCAGCGTTCATCCTTGTATACACATCAATAAGTTCACTCTCAATCTCTTCACCGGGGGCTTTGAAATCCTTTAAATCCCGCAGAAGGGCGAGATTTTTCTCTTTTTTGACTTGCTTTACTTCAGAAGCAAGCGAGCTTAACAGATCTGAGTCGGTACCCCCGGCACCGCTCGAAAATGCAGCCATTTCCGATTGGGTGGAGATCTGTTCCTCCGTTTGACTGGCATTGTCCGGAGCATCAGATTTGACCCAGTCTGTCTTTACTGTGCCTTTATCGGATTTTTCTGGAGCTGCATCAATTATCGGAGCAGGTTCTGCAGGGGTTGCGGATTTCTGCGGGGTTTTTTCTTCAAGATCTTCGTCCAGTTCAATATCTTCCAGGTTTACGTTGTCAAGATCTCCAAAGTCACTATCAATTGCATCACCACCATCAAGACCACTGAACTCTTCAAGCCCCTCTGCATTGTCCCTGAGGATATTTCCTGCCTCGCCGTCAAGATCGAGTGACGGGAGGGGGATATCAGTCTCATTGATCTCAAGTGAACCGGTGTCCATAAGCGAATTAAGAGAACCCTCAGTTATTCCGGAAGAGGATTTCGGAGATTCAAGTTCATCCAGAGAATCCAGCAGACCAGAATCAAATTCATCTTCAGACAGGGACAGGAATGGATCCTGATCTTTTGTTGTACCAATGCCTGTTGTTCCTGCACCAGCGGGTGGCAATGGGGCTGTGTTGTTTAATATATTTCCGGCATCATCAAGTGCCGAACTCTTTTCAACTTTTTCACGGACTGTTCTGTCAAGCTGCTTATTGATATCATCAACTTTTTTTCCGGACTTGTTGCGCGCTTTTAATACAGAACCGAGTGATTTGATGGAGGAAAAAAACGATCGGATATGCAGACCAATGCCTTTTTTCTTACCCGGCACTTTTTCAGTTTGTTTTGCCTCTGCCTTTTGCGGCTGCGTTTTATCTTTTGGTGATGGTGTGGATTTTTTTAAAAATTTTATTCCTTTGAGTTTTTTGATTATACCGGTATTTTTTAAGTTTGACGGTTTTAATTTTCCCAGAGCGGTTTTTATATCTGTAACCGTGATTGCACCAAGAATGATGAGGATGAAAAAGCCCACGATAAGGATTATGGGGAACATGTAGATGAGCGGGATATCAAAAAGGATCAGAATAGATCCGGTAATAACAATAACTACAAACAGTATTGGCCTGCGGAGACTTTCTTTCATGGCTAATCTCTTATTTTACTGATGATCCCATGTGCTGGAGTGCTTCAGGGTTGAAGAACATCCCAACTACCAGTGGTGCAACGAGCAGCACGAATCCTGTACATGTACAGAATATTGCTATGTAGAAATAATACATATACCGATCGCCTCCTCCTACGATTCGTGCGGCAAAGATATTGGATACAGTGATGATGGATACAATAATTACAACAAAGGTCATCATCTCCTTTTCAGGAAAGTTCGTAAGCATGGTCATACCGCCCATAGCAGAACCCGCTGAGACCCCTGCACCACTTGCAGCCCCACTCGCGGATCCAGCTGCGGCAACTGATGTTTGCTGGAATGTAGTCATCATTTTTGATACGGAGCTCGTCAGGACTACCATGATCTGGTAGAGCCCGACAAAAATTCCTATCATTGCGATATGCATCGGAATAAGGAGAATAAAAAAACTTTTGGCATGCATATCTTTCTTCTCTCTAAGAAGTGTCTGTTCAAGTACTGAAGATCCGACCACTTTACCGATGGGTTCTGCAGGGCCCCCAAGCGTAACGGTATCGAGATAGATATTTAAGTATTTGTAGATCAGGTTGCTTCCGGATTCCCCGATAAATTTATCCCAGATCTGTTTATTATCAAGACCCAGATTCATTTTGGAATAAACCGAATCTACCAGATACTCAATTGCGGGAAGTGATTTGCGGTCGATAGTTCCAAGCGCTGTTACTGCAGTAGTACCCTGTCCTCCCATGATCGCCCCAAGACTGCTGATAAATGTTGAAAAATCTGCATCCCGAAGGGTAATATTGGAATCATCAATAAAGCCGATGATGCCAAGAGGTGCCATTAAGATTCCTGCAAGAAGAAAAATTAATCCTGCGTGAACACCGAGCAGCACAAGAACGATAACAGCGATAATGGTGATAGGTATGATGATCCTTTCCATGGCATGAACGGTATCCTGTTCTTTCGATGCACGTGTCATCAGACCATGGGATTTTGGATCATCGGGTACCGATGTATACATGAGCACATTGCCCCCAAGGGAGATGGCAAAAACTATTCCATAGGCGACATTCAATGTGCTCTGAATTCCTGAGGGTGCATAGATGGCGATCGAGATCATCATGACTACGGCAATCACAGTTCCTGACAGGAGCATGGCGATATAGGCATCTCCCCATTTCTTGAGCATCTCGAGTCCCTGTTCCACCTGGCTCCGGTACACGGCTCGCACGGTTGAGAGCTCGTTATTTAAGAAATCCTCATCAGGAACACCGGATTCAATCGCATTTGCGTACCGGTTGAGCATACTCTTGAGATTGGTGTTACTTACGCGATCGGCTACAATGCTTAACGATTCAGAATAACTAAAACCCCATTTCTTTGCAAAGGTATCCACTTTTTCGATGTAGATTGCGGATATGTACTCCTTTCTGTTGCCACCATAGGAAAAAATTTCAGGACGGGTGGCATTGGCAAGTCCCAGAGATGCCATGTACGTTATCATAAAGAGCAGATCTGCCGGCATCTTTTTTGCTTCGGTAAAACGTGCGAATTTATCTTTGATTTCTTTTACAGTAGACGCAAAGGGGATCGCTTTCTTTGCCGGTGTATCTTTTGAGTCTTTTGAAACATCAACCATATCAGGAACCAATCTGCAGGAGTCCCTGTTTCTTGATCTTGGTCATCATGTGGAACAGATCCCAGAACTTGGTGTACCCGGCTTTATGCAGGCGCTCAAGAATTTTTGCACGTTTTTCTACTTCAAGGTATATCTCTGACTTTTTACTATCAGGCATCCCAAGCATGGTGGCAATCTTGTTTTCGAGCAGGTATGAACTGCCTTTCCCGCTCCAGGTAAAGGTATCTGAAACCGGTTCCCAGCTGAACATTTCAACAAAGGTAAACCCTTGTGTTTCCGGGTTGAACCCAACCAGTTCATTACAGCTGATCATTCTCCTCACCAGCTGCCCATCCGGGCGCTTGACTGCACTCTGGATGACAACGAGGTTTAAGTTATCCACATAAGTCCGTGGAATGTTGATTGGATCTCCACAGAGACGCTGGATGAGTTTTTCAACCGATGCTGCGTGGAAAGTGCTCATTACAGGGTGACCTGTCTGCATGGCACCAAACGCCACTG
>JAURZP010000408.1 GCA_030653335.1 Methanoregula sp.
TCCAGTTTCCGGGTTTTTTGGAGGTGGTGTCAACATCTCGAAAAAAATATCGATTAAAACGCTTGTTTTCGAAAAAGAAGCATTTTAAATCGAATAAAACCTGTTGAAATAGCGGGCTTCTGTGGGTCGCTTTTTTTGACACATATTTCAGGTTGTTTTTTGAGAGAAACGACCTGCAAATGCCCTTGGCGGCTGTCGGTTGCGATCACGTCGGAGAATTGGGGATTTATGTGGGTTTTGTTACGCCGATCGATATCTTGGGTGGTTGGGTGCAAACTCTCCCACTCACCTCTTTCGGATCTCTTCCATAAACTCCGGCTCGTACTTCTCCAACTTGTATTCCCCAACACCATAAATCAAAGAAAAATTCTCACGATCACCGGGCCGGGCGCAGGCCAGCTCATGAAGACTCTTCTCCGGGAAGATAACATACGGTGGCACACCGTTCCGGTCAGCGATTGCCTTCCTGAGAGATTTAAGGCGCAGGAATAGTGCCGTATCTTCTGCACTCACACTCACTATTGCAGCGGTGGCAGGACGCTTTGTCGTTTCGCGTTCGGGAAGAATGAAAACGTGAAGAACCTTTTCAATGTTCTGGGGATAACGCCCGGTTACCCCGATACGATTGATAACAACCAGAGTTCCTACAATTTTGGAATAAAAACAGAACTTCTAACAAAAAAGTTGGAATGCTCATCCCATTATTTTTTAAAAAACACGACGCTCGATCAGAAACTTTGCATAATCCTCACCCTATAACGGGCAGCGGATAAGATCGTCTAATTCTTTTCCAGACAGATGTAGTTGGATCCTCATCTTTGCGAGCAGGGCCGAATTTGTACTCTTTCATCCCGTGGCTCAGGAACGTGTGGACCCCGGATGTCTTCCCGTCAATGCAGAGATAAAAGATCTTGTGATGGGATGATCGCTCTTTAAATCCCTTTTTGAGGAGTGCAGCTGCGATATCGCGTGTCTTTGCAGCCCTCAAGAACCAGCACCGGCCGCAACAAGAGATTTAAGATTTGAACGAAGCCGTAGTGCATCTCTTGTAAGGTTCGCCGGATTATCAGCAACGTATACTTCCCAAAGCATTGAGAGCTCATCCGAGATCCCCGCAATACCTTCCTCAAGGGTGGGGCTTAAAACCAAAAGCCCGAACTCTTCGTTTGACAGGGTGAGTCGATCTTCATCGTGTCCTACGGTGATTTGAAGTTCTCGGGAAAGACGATGAAGACGACCGTTGATATTGAGGCGATCAAGAACAATAACCTGATTGGCTAATTTCAACATACGTACCACAGTGTATCATCCGGAAGATGATAGGGTTTTTGATCAGAATAATTCCAGCATCAATCGCACCGCATAACCCATCAATAAAAATTGAACCAGAAATATCGAAGCACGCGCCCGGTGCGAACAAAAGGTTGCTGGGCCACCGTTTTAAAAAAATTTGATATTGCTCTCATGGCGTTTGGTAAGAACAAGCAGGTTAAAAAAATATTGGGAATCTTTCACCCGGACAAACGCGCTAAACATTTGCGTCTGTGAAAAAATTTCAGCGGACTTTGCCTGAATTTTTTTAAGCGTACCTTGATTGAAAAAAATTCCGGAACTCCTCATAAAAAACCCAAGTTCATGATCGATCAAACCCCCAAATATTGGTATTTTTCCCGCCAAAAAAACAGAGTTAACTGCGATCGAAAAAACCCCTAATCCGGGCATTTTGCGGGCTTTGTTTTCTGTATCTCTCCAAAATGGGCTCCGATTATGTGAAAATGACCCCCTGTTCGATCGAAAACTCCTGGATTATTTGCATGAACAGGGGGTCCGGATAACATCAGATAAAACCTGTATCCGGGTAGTTGTATTCGCTCATCTAAAACTGATCCACTTGGCTTTTAAAAATGGTCTAATGTCATGATTCAAAATGACCCGAGTGATCATATTTTTCATGTTGGTAATGCTTACATTATGATCATGTCCGCAGTGAAGCGAATCCCGGTGGCGGAAACTGTATGGAAGGATCTTGCAGAGATGCGCCTTGCCGGACAGACGTATACCGATCTCCTCTCCGAAATGATTGAGGAGCGTAAAAAAGCACGTCTTTTCCGGGATATGCATCGCATTGAAGAAGAAGGTACGTTTGTCCCCTTCTCGGAGATCCGCACTTGACCTTTGCGCTGTTCATAGAACAAGAACAGGTCGAAAAAATCAATAGTTTTGATGAGAAAAGCCGTAGAATTATCCGGGCAAAACTGGTCACACTGGGTGAAAACCCTTATCCCGGGAAACGAGGCGATAAGGAGAATTTCTGCCTCAAAGATGGATATATCCTGTACCGGTTACATATCGGGAGAACATGGACCGCATTTTACAGGGTGTACGAATCGGAAAAAGTCGTTAAGATTTTAGATGTCCTCCCAATTGAGCAGGCTCACAAAAAATACGGGCATTTCAGCTCATATACCGATTGAAAATCCCCCCATTATTCTCTCCCACATCACCCTTTCCGGATCTCTTCCATAAACTCCGGCCCGTACTTCTCCAACTTGTATTCCCCGACACCGGAAATCAAAGAAAAATTCTCACGATCACCGGGCCGGGTGCAGGCCATCTCATGAAGACTCTTGTCCGGGAAGATGACATATGGGGGCACACCGTTCCGGTCTGCGATCGCTTTACGCAGGGATTTAAGACGCAGGAATAGTGCCGTATTTTCTGCACTCGCCACTATTGCTGCGGGGGCCGGACGCTTTGTTGTTTCGCGTTCGGGAACCGGAAGCATCACACGCGCTCTTCCTTTGAGCAGTTCTTCGCTCTTTCCTGCACAGCAAATCACCGGGTACTTGTCACCTGCCCGGTCCAGATATCCCTGCCTGACCAGCTCGTTGATCCAGGTCCGGTACTGGGCTTTGCTGTATTTTTTTCCGGAACCATAAGCCGTCAGACTATCCAGATGATAATCCTGAATTTTTGTCGTCTTTGAACCTCGGAGTACATCAGCGATCAGTTCGATGCCGAAACGCGAGGGCAGCTGCTTTACGCACGCGACAATCAGGGTTGCCGCTTCTGTGCCATCGATCATGTCCGGTGGGTGATCGCAGTTGTCGCACGATGCGCAATTCACTTCAGCATATTCCTCGCCAAAATAATTGAGCAGGTACTTCCGCCGGCAGGTGGTAGTCTCGCAATACTCCGTCATATCCTGGAGTTTTTTGAGTGCCAGCCTGAGATTTCGCTCACCAGTATCGTCATGCTCCAGCATTGAGCGGACCCGGGTGTAATCCCCCCGGCTGTACAGGAGAATACATTCACTGTTCTGTCCGTCACGACCCGCCCGCCCGGTCTCCTGGTAATAGGATTCCACGGTCTTTGGCAGATCGTAGTGAATCACATACCGGACATCCGGTTTGTTGATGCCCATGCCAAACGCAACGGTGGCGCAGACAATATGTATCGTATCGTGGATGAACGCGTCCTGGACCTTTTCGCGCACCGGTTTTGAGAGCCCCGCATGGTAGGCCTGCGCCTTGAACCCGCGTTTCTGGAGATCGGATGCAATATCCTCGGTCTCTTTCTTACTAAGGCAGTAGATGATTCCGGAATCGGAACGGTGCTGGCCGATATAATTTGCAAGAAATACCATCGGGTTTTTCTTTGGGATGATACGGTACTGGAGATTTTTCCGGTTGAAGCTGCCGATAAATTCACGGGCTCCGGACAGACCGAGCTGCTCGCAGATATCCCTGCGAACTTCTGGAATTGCCGTTGCTGTTAATGCTACAAGCGTAACCGCGGGAAAACTTTTTTTTAATTGGGCCAGCTGCCGGTATTCCGGCCGGAAGTTGTGGCCCCATTCCGAGATGCAGTGCGCTTCATCAATCGCAATCAGGTGAACCGGGGACACCTTTAAGGATTCCAAAAAATTGGGCTGCATGCATTTCTCCGGTGAGATGAACAGCAGGCGGAGACTCCCATCCTTCAACTCACTCTCAATCCGGGTCCGATCGCGGTAATCCAAGGAACTGTTATAGGCAGCCGCAGGTATTCCACGGGCATTGAGATCGTCGACCTGATCTTTCATGAGCGATATCAGCGGAGAGATCACCACAGTGAGACCCCCAAGGTACAGGGAGGGCAACTGGTAGCAGAGCGATTTTCCGCCTCCGGTTGCCATGATCGCTACCGTGTCGTTGCCGTTTAAGATGGACTCGATGATCTCTTTCTGGTGGGGTAAGAATTTTGAATAGCCCCAGTATTTTTTTAAGAGTTCATCAGTTTTGTTCATTGCAGGTCCTAAAAATTTTTAGAAACGAATGGCAAATAGTTCGCCGGATCGCTACAAGAATCCTTTGGATTGGCACGTGGAAATTGTAATAGCACGAGCAGGACGGAAATACGCCGCAAACCGGTTACAGCACTCCGGAAAAATCACAGTGCCACCGTCTTCCAGTTTCCCTGCCGGAACATGTACCCGAGAAGCACTGCCTGCACAACGATGCCGGTGATAACAGCAATCCAGATACCCATGATACCCATACCAAACATATGGGGCAGGATCCAGGCAAGCGGGATCTGGATCATTACCATCGAAAAGAGCGTGGCATACATGGGTTTTTTCGTATCTCCCGCACCGTTGAGGGCAAACGAGAGAATGATGCTCGCTGCCATGATCACGTAGAAGGGTGCAACGGCATGGAAGTACGAAACCCCGATCGCTTCGCTGACACCGCTTGGATCAAAGAACCAGAACAACTGTTCGGCAAACACGTAATAACAGATCGAGATCACCAGCATGAGTGCGCCGTAAAAGATGAGCGCAAGTTTCACACCTTCTGCCGCGCGCTCTGGTTGTTTTGCCCCGAGATTCTGACCCACGATCACCGCCGTTGCTGTTGCAATGGCAAACCCGGGCATGAGAGCGATGAGTTCGAGGCGTTCGGCAATCCCATAACCGGAGATCGCCGCAGTTCCATAGAATGCGACAAAGGCCATCATCACAAGAAATGTCCCGCTGCGCAAGCCAGACTGGATCGAATTGGGAATGGCAACTTTCAGAATCCTGCTGATGAGGGAAAAGTCAATGACCAGTGTTTTTGGGAACCGGAGTCCCGGAGCATAGTGCACGAGCAGGACCAGACTGATCACAAGCCCAGTCCCGCGCGAGAGGATCGTTGCAAGTGCAGAACCGACAACTCCGAGCGCAGGAAAGCCTGCAATCCCAAAGATCAGGAGCGGGTTTAAGATGATATTGAGAATATTAACCCCAACCATGATGATCATCGGTGTGACGGCATTGCCGCAGGACTGGAAGGATGTGATCACGATCCAGAGTTCGATCATCGTAAATGAGCCTATGAAAAGGAGGGTGAGATAGGGCGCACCCACTGCCGTAACGGCTTCATTTGCCCCGAGAAGACGGAGCAGATCTGCTGAAAACAGTACGCCGCAGACTGCCAGAACAAGGGAGAATGCAAGGCCGATATAGAGTGACTGCTGGATGATGGCACCAATAGAATCGAACTCCTCTGCGCCATGGTGCCGCGCGATAAATGCTGTCGTTGCCGTAACCAGCCCAATCACAAAGGTCATCAGCACGATGATAAGCGTCATGCTCATGGCAACACCGGCAAGTGCCTCTGCACCCAGCCTGCCGACAAAATACATATCAACGATCTCCAGCACGCTCTGGAGCAGGTTGCTGATGATGATCGGCAGGGATATCACAAATAGCCCTTTGACCAGATCGCCTTTTGTCAGGTAATTGTCGTTATCCATCAGGCAGTTCACCGTTTCAAAAGCACAATTTTATTGTATTCATTGAACGACACGAAAGAAAAATCGTTGCAGTCCAAGACGAAGAGATGATGAAAAAGGGAAGTGGGCTAACTTAAACAAGTCCGAGCGTTTTTTTGTATGCAGCCAGCAGTCTCACAATAAATTTTCTGTGTTCACCCATGGCATCTTCATCCTCTGAGGAAGCTATAAGCGCTGCTGCGTAAACGAGAACAAGCGCATTGTCGAGCTCAAGAGTTTCGGGATCTTCAACCGCGTCCGGTGCGAGCCTGATCGCAGTATACGTGCGCTCCTGCTCATCAAACCGCAATGACACATCCGCAGTCACCTGCGAATTGTCAAGGTCCTGGGCATTGGCAAGCACAATCGCGAGCGCTTTTTTCAATGCCGCATATGCCCCGCTGCGGGCAGGAGTTCCTGCGCCCAGCAACTCAATGGCATGCGTGCATTCCCTTGCTGCGTTGGCATAAAGGCCGAACCGGAATGCAAGGAATGCCGATGCGATCTCATGGGCAGTCGTATCAGGGATATCATCGATTCCCGCTCTGATTCGCGTGATATAGTCAGTAAGAAATTGTTCCATAAGATCAGGCTCCTATCAGGTTTTCTGGTATTGCTGTTTGATCCCTCTGGTAATTTTGGAATCACACTGACATGAACATATCTTTCTGATCAGATCAGGTCCGGCAGGATACACAGAACCCGGACTATCAGAGGATTATTAGGGCATGGAACAACAAAATAGTAAAAATGCTATGGGTGCAGTAATATTTTCTGATGTGCATGCCGATGCAGAAGCGATTGCCGCACTCTTAACCTGTATACGCAACCCCTCATTTGTGGAAACCTTCGGCCCGATAGACCGGGTGATTAATCTCGGTGATATTCTGCATCGGGGTGATCACCCGAAAGAAGCTCTTGAAAATATTCATACCCTTTCAGGCGAGTACAAACTCATCTCTGTGCTGGGCAATCATGATCACGCATTTCTACACGGTCTTTTTGTCAGCGGGAGTGATGCCGGGAGCTTGTACCGCCATGAACAGCTTCGGGATTCACCCCTGCTCTCCATATTTGAACAGATGCCCATGGAATGGTCGGACAACGGGATGCTCTTTGTCCACGGGGGTCCGATGGAACTGGGGCAAGAGACCCTCCGGCTAAAATGCTGGCAGAGACTTTCACACCAGCCGGGGGATTCTTTTTCCGGATATCGTTATACAGCGGATATGGCTTTTGATACCCTGCAGGCACGGGGATTGACGCACCTGTGCTGCGGGCACCAGCATACACACATCTGCTGCCGGAAAACTCCGCAGGGCGTTGTGCAGCACCCGATCGAGTTCCTGCCGCTGCCGCAGAAAAATTCCCGCGATAACCTGAATCTTGAAGTGGCAAGGATACCTCTCGATCTGCCGACTATCAACAGAGTGGGCAGTTGTCATGGAAGCGAACCGGAATTTGCATATACTGATTACTCCACATTCTCCTTCATACGAATTGTCTGATGTTCAGTTTTTTTCTCGTTTTTTTGCCAGCAGGTAACTCATGTGAACGATCCGTATCTCACTGATTTGCGACCGTTTTTAGCATTGCATATAAAGTTGAACCCTTATTCTCCACAATGTATATATATCGTGACCACAAAGTGGTTATTATGCCTCGTGCAGGCGAGGGACGTTCGATCCGTATCGATCCCGAGGTGTATGAGGCGCTGCTCGTATTGAAACGAGGAAATATGACGTTCTCAGACGTCATTGCCCAGATGCTCGATGACTGCTACGGTTGGTCGGAAAATAATCCGGCAAACCAGAGTGATCTGGCAGAGTTCGTAGAAATCAACGCGCGCTGACAACCTGCATGGAATGCCTCAATGAATCTGTACCAACCAAAAAAACATGGTGTCAGAATAAAATGAAGAGCATATTCACAGAAGATCTCAGTGATGATAAGCTGAACCAACTTATCGAAGCAATCGATGAGATGCTGGTGAATCTGGAAAAAAAGAATGAAACCTGATGGCAGGTGTGAACCGGTTAATTACCCTCATACCGGAGCATTCGTGCCATACTGAAATTGCACGCTTCCCCCAATAATTCCCTCAATCTTTTCTCTGAGTTCTTCTGTTAATGCCGGGGTCTTTTCGTTGGTTTTGGCCGTCCACTGCACGAGTTCACTGTGAAGCTGCTGTTCTTTCTTCAGCATGCTGTTGAGCTGCATTTTTTCCCGCTCCAGTGAACTTCCCCGTACTACAATGGGATGAGTTGAAAGAGTCGTTTCTGCATTCGTGCAGGCTTTATCACATGTGGCCAGTTCAGCGCAGAGTTCCGACATCGTTGCGCAGAAAACATTCGTATCGGAAAATGCTTCGCGCTCCTCACGGTTTTTTAAGGGAATATCTCCAGCAGAGATCATCTTTTGTGCTACAGGGCAGGCTGCAGCAAGTGCGGTGCTCAGGGCCAATGAATCTGGCAGCACATGATGTGAGAGTATCTCAATTGCGTGCCTGAGGATAGATACCTCTCCGGTCTGGTGCTGTTTTGATGCAATCTTTTCAGCTTTTTTAAAGACATGGGAGGCAGTCATGGATCGCGCGGCATAGTTCCGGGTAACCTCATTGCGTTTCTTCTCTCGCTCTGCAAGTTCAGAACGGCACTCGTTTACCGCATTGTTCCCTTGTGTATCTGCGGCAATTTCGGCTTCTTCGCCATCAATTGCCTTAATACGGCTGTTGATCTCATTAATCCGTGCAGTGATCCGCTGCTCTTTTTCTATGGAACGTTTCAGATCTGCCTGCATATCCATCATGGACTGGTACAGGACACTCACCGCGTCAATTTCTGCTTTCTGCTTCTGGTACGTGGCAAGAGCAGCAGTAAGGATATTCATTTCCTTTCCCATCCCGTCGATCGCCATCTTTACGGCTTTTAACTCTTCGGGAAAGACTGCCTGAAGGTATCGTCCCTGCCCGCTGTTGCTTTTCAGGCTGGATTTCAGGCATTCAACAGCATCGGTATAGAACTCTTCAATATCTTCAGATAAGGGTTTTACAAGGGCCGCATTCATTGCTTTTATGTAAAGGGGTAGAGAATTTTTTGCAACCGCCCTGAGTTTCGGGTGTAGGGCAGGGTCGTGTTCGGAGCCGGAAATACTGTT
>JAURZP010000409.1 GCA_030653335.1 Methanoregula sp.
TTGTATTTTTTTGTTTGTGTTGCAGAGTATAGCGCAGAATTAAAAAAAATCACTTACGATCCTTTTTCTTCATTCTCAAAGGCGGGAACTTTTTCAGGCTCCATAAAGCAGAGTACTGCAGCAATTCCCAGCAGCAGGATCGCCGGGGCATAAAGATAGAGCAGATGTAATGTGCCGGCAACCGGAACCGAGAGGGTGATCCAGAGTGCTGATGAGAGCAGCATCCAGCCGGCAAACCGGGTCTCTTTTTTTGAGATGGCCGCACCTCCCATCCCGAGGCATGAGAACAATGCAGCCTGGACTCCAGAAAGTGTCATATCCCCGGATGTGGCACTAAGGATTACAAAGAATGCCGTTACCAATCCAAAAAGTGCCCCTGCAAGTCCTATAATAAACGGCTTTTTCATACTCTTATCGTGTATGTGATCGGCGATAAAGGTTGCCGTAGTGAGTATCTGCTTAAAAAAACCTGTGATTTGATTGCGCTGCGCCGTTTTAAGGAAACGACGGAAAATGGATCGACAAACTCCTCAAAATAATCCGATTTACGGTAATCCGGGATTATTTTAAAGGATTGCGCATTTCGAAAGTTATCCTGCCAATTATTCGTTTTTAGTCAAATCGAGCCATAATTACAGAACAAAAGTGGTTGTTTACCCCATTTCTATGCGTGAAAATGGCGTTGCGACCAAAATATTTATTAATTCATAAATTAACAGAAGATATAACCCTTTCCGGTAGGAGGTGAAAAACCACATGGCAGCAGCAAAGAAGGCAGCGGCAAAGAAGCCGGAACCAAAGAAAGCAGCAAAGAAGGCAGCACCGAAGAAGAAGTGATGTCTTAATCGCAACATATTTTTTACAGAAATTTTTAACACGCATGAAAATGCGTTGTGCATTTTAAATCAGATATTTGAGTTTTTTTGTTTTCGCCCGGTCTTTTTTTTTTAAGAAATCAGCGCATGAAAAAATACAACAATGATTTGAAAAGATAGTGATAAAAAAAAGAAACGTGATGCGCCGATAGGGATTCCTCACTTAAGGTCCTGTGCGCTTAAAAAAAAGGGTCTGATTTGAATCCGGATTATTACCCGTTTTAACGCACACTGCTAATATAATACATAAAAGTACTATTGGGGTGCTTTTCCACACTGGTGCACTTTTTTTCAAAAGAGGTCTCAGACATGGCATCAACATTAACAGAGATCATCATATAGTCATATTTGATATTGCCTGAGTCGTAAACGTCAATGTACCCGATAACTGAGTGCCGGCGGGTATCATTGTTTTTCACTACGCCTTTGCAGTACAGCCAGTCATTTTCCCCATATTTACATTCCAGTCTCTCGAAAGTTACGAGATCTTCTTTACTTTGATATGTTTTCAGTAACGGGGCTGTCGATGGAGTCTGTTCAGTTGATTGGCTCATACATCCTGTGATCCAGATCATCGCTGCAATACAAAAAAGAAGAATTATTCCTGAACTTTTTTGCATGTTTTTCCCTATAGATATCACTCACTTTAATCATTTCGATTTGTGCGCAGTATCAATGAGTCCCTTACGGGTGCCCGGAGATCCTGAATTTTTTCTATCGGAATTTTACTGTGTTTGTTCCTGATAAGCCATGTGAAAGCCCGGAACAACTTAACCCTCTTTAACTGTGAATCTTTTTAATCGGATGGACCGCTGAAACAGAACAATCAGCAGACTCAAACACGCACAAGGTTAAACGCTGAGTTCTCCTGCGCCAGGTATCCACTTTGGCTTACAGGATTAAAAAAAAGTGTAAAGGAATCGAACCTTTAATCGGGATGCGCCGACCGGGACTCGAACCCGGGTTTAGGCGTTGGCAACGCCTAGTGATAACCACTACACTATCGGCGCAGTGTGCTCTACAATGTGGGAATTCAAACAATTTAAGTATATCGAAGTAAGGAACCCCGGAACTCCATTTCTCCGGCGGGAACAAAAAAATTCTGAAGTCATAAGATTAACTTTAACCGCAGATATCCTGCAGAAGGATTCAGCTGCTGACAAATCCAATTTGTGCCAAAGAGCCGTACGGTTTGTTCTGACTTATGTTTTTAAAACCGGAGTTGTAAAAATCGTTTCTGCTCTGCAGGAAATACCGTGTTTGAAATTTTTTAAACAACGACAGGGTTTTTCAAATATAATCGCTCTATCTAATAGCAGATGATCCCTCTTTTTGTGGATTGCCAGAAGCGGCGCATTATCATCTTCGGTGGGGGAGATGTGGCCGCACGAAAGGCTGCATATTTCGCCAGAGCAGCTAAAGTAACTATTGTCAGCCGCTCATTCGGGCAAAAAATTCTGGATCATAAGGTAGTTTACAAAGAATGTGATGTCAGTGCGGCATCTGACAAATCACTCGAATCTATACTCAAAGGGGCGTTTCTTGTCATAGGTGCACTCTCAGATACTGCCCAGAACAACCGGATTTTGCGGCTCTGCAGGAAACAAAAAATCCTGTTCAACAATGCCGATGGGGAGACTGGCGATGTGATCTTACCCTCTGTAACCGGAGGGATCAATTATACGCTGGCCATCACTACACATGGCAGCAGTCCGGCGATGTCCCGGTTTATCCGCGAGCACCTGGAACAGGAATTTCCGGCACTGGACGAAATGATCGCACTGCAGCAGCGCCTGCGAACAAAATTAAAGCTTGTACAACCCGATCAGGAGAAGCGGAATGCGATTCTAAAAGAAGTGCTCAATGATCCATCTGTCTGGATGGCTCTTTGTCCTGACCCTGATAAGGCATGGAAGCTGGTTAAGAAGAGGTACCTGAAATGACTGAACCAGACAGTATCCCATTAGCGATTGCCGGTGTCAGTCATCACACAGCAAATGTCACTGCACTTGAAGCATTCCGTTTTTCCGGAGAACCGGAATTTCTTGAGGCAGCAGCTGCACGGTTCAAAGGAGTACTCCTGCTCCAGACCTGTAACAGGGTAGAAGTGATTGTGGAAGGTGATGTGGATGAGCTTCGATCCTTCTTAGCCGGACTGGGACGAAAAGAGTTCTTCGTCCATGAAGGACGGGGTGCATTGCGCCATCTCTTTGCATTAGCGTCCGGTATAGACTCGATGATTGTTGGAGAAGACCAGATCATCGGCCAGTTAAAAAAAGCCCTTTCAGATGCTCAGGTGGCTCAGACTTCGAGCAGTTTTTTAGAGATCTGCATCAACAAAGCCGTGCATGTCGGTGTTGAAGTGCGGCAGCGAACCCTTATCAACCGGGGTTCAGTATCGGTGGGCTCAGCAGCAGTGCTTCTTGCTGAAGCAGAGATTGGCAGCCTTGCCGGCAAACACATTCTTGTGATTGGGAGTGGTGAGATGGGTCTTCTTGTAGCACAGGCGCTTGCGGCAAAACACCTGACTGCCATGTACGTGGCGAACCGCACCTACGGGCGTGCGGTCATACTTGCAGACAAGATCGGCGGAAAAGCAGTAAAACTCTCTGAGCTCTACCATTACATCACGCTGTCGGATGTGGTGATCTCCTGTACCTCCGCCCCGCACCCGGTCATTCACCGGAAAGATCTCGCCCATGCCATGAAGGACCGGTGCTGGCCTGTGGAGGGACATCCCCGTCCGCTAATCCTGATCGATATTGCCCAGCCACGGGATGTCGAAGAAGGTGCAGAAACGATCGATGGGGTCCATCTCTTCACGATTGACAATCTCCGCAGCATCAATGAACAGACTATGAGTACGAGAAAGGCAGAAGCGGAGCGGGCTCATGAGTTTGTTAACGCAGAACTTGGGATCTTCTTACGGCACCAGAACCGCAAATCTGCCGATGATGCTCTTGCCTCCCTTCATACATGGGCAGAGTCGATACGGCTTAAAGAGCGCGACAGGGCCATGTCCCGGCTGGTTACTCCGGATAAGAAAACCGCCGATGTTGTCGATGACTTAACCCGTGTGCTGGCAAAAAAACTGCTCACCGAGCTCACCTTCTCCATCCGTGGCAGTGCTGAAGATGGCGATCTTGAGACCGTTGATCGGCTGGTAAAAGCGATCACGCAGGGCGAAAGAATAGGAAACGAAAAAAAATTACGGTAATAACACCTGCACCTGCCAGGCGAAAAGCAACTGACGGCCCCCTCATCTCAAACCCAGCTCCCCCGCCCGGTTCCCTGAGCTACTTTTCCCCCCGGTTTTTATGTCCGTAAATATCAAAAATCATCAGGCTGATGGATGCCTTATCTCCTTCACCCGCAAGCGACGGTACCGCAATTATCTGTACCCAAAACGGTGTAACTAATCCGTGCAGCATACGCAGTTCGCACGACTGCCTCTTTAGGGTTTCATCAAGTTTTTTCCGGCAGTGATAGAATATATCCTGGTCATCGGGTACTATGTAGCGGGTAAATGATTTTTCTTCCAGCTGGTGCCGCTCCACCCCGAGCAGGGTTGCAGCAGTGAGGTTTGCATGGAGGATTAGTCCCTGCCCACTGATAGTAAGATATCCCGCAGGTGCCAGATCATAGAGTTCAAAATACCGTTGACGGGAGACTTCGAGACTGAGTTGTGCCTGTCGCAGTTCTTCATTTTGTACTTCCAGTTCGGTCTGGTGGAGCTGGAGGTCTGTTTCAGTCCTTTGCAGATTTTCATACGATGCCTGAAGCTGCTGAAGGGTTTTTTTTCTGAAGTCTTCTTCCCTTTGTTTGCGTTTGGTGATGTCGTGAAAGATACCGAGGATCCCAGAAACATTTCCTGCATCATCCCTGATAGGGGTTTTTAATATGGAGATCCAGGATTCTGTGCCATCAGTTATATACGGCTCTTCAATCCTCCTGGAATAACCGGACTCCATAATTTCACGATCATCAGCCCGGTATTTTTCTGCCAGATCACTGGAATAGAAGTCAAAATCAGTCTTATTTACAATGGCTTCAGCAGCAATGCCGAGATCGCGGGCATAATGTTCATTGCAGGATACATAGGCAAGTGAAGCATCCTTAATAAAGATCTTCTCCGGGATATTTTCAATAAGTGTCCGGTACTTATGTTCACTCTCTTTGAGTGATGCCTCCACTTTCTTGCGCCCGGTGATATCAGAGACAATGGCAAAAGCTCCCTTGTAGATCCCTATATCATCTTTGATGGGAGCAATTGAGAGTGCAGAATAGATCCGGACCCCTTCTTTTGTGATAAACTCAAACTCATGGTCTTCCTTATTTCCCTGCCTGCGGCGCTCCATCTGCTCTGCAGCGATGGTTTTTCCTGCATCATCCATGAAAGAAAAGAGGTGTTTTCCCAGCATCTCCTCTACAGTGTACCCGAGCATCTTTGCCATACGGGGATTGACATACGAAGTATTTCCATCAGCATCGATCGCCCAGATCCCTGCCTGGGCAAGATCGACCAGCTGCCGGTATTTCTCCTCGCTCACCCGCAGCGCATTCTCAACTCTCATACGGTCAGTGATATCATGGGAAAGAACAAACATCACCCGCTTTCCCTTCCACTCGTAGGGACCCCCGACAATTTCTACCGGAAAGATGGTGCCGTCTTTTTTCTTGTGATACCGCAGGGGAATGAAGATTGTACCTTCTTTTCTTGCCGTTTCTGTAGCCGAATCGGATGCTTCGTGTTCAGCGGTGATATCATGGATGGTCATACCGGAAAGAAGTTCGTTACGGGTATAGCCATACATCCGGATGTATGCATCGTTTACATCGAGCAGTTTTAAGGTGTCAAAGTCAAAGATACAGATTGCGTAGATTTCATTATTGAAGATCACACGGTACTTCTCTTCACTTTCGCGCAGTGCATTTTCAGCCTGTTTTTTTTCGGTGATATCTTTTGCAAAACAGCAGCAGTATTCTTTGTCCTTGGACTTAAGGTAATTGAGGACCATTTCAACAGGAATCTCTTTACCTTTGCTCGTCATCAATGTGATTTCTAACGTGTACCGCTGATCCTTTTTTAGTGTCTCCCAAATCTCATCCCATGGAAATGAAAAAACTCCGGCAAAGATATCAATAAATTTCTTTTGGATCACATCGCGATACTGGTAACCCAGCACCTTCTGGGCTTCCTTGTTCATGTACACAAATCTGCCATCGCGAGCAATCCACGTGATCATGTACGAGGCATTGTCCATAGCAAACTCGGTGAACTGGAACTGGAAATGGGTCTTCTCATGACTGGCAATCTCATCAAAGATCTGCTTGTTTAAATCCTGGATCTCTACCTTCCTCTGTTTAAGCAGACTTGCGATATCATCCGCACTTTTCACAACCTTCTGTTCGAGATTTTTTAATTCGGTGATGTCAAGACCGGTAGCCTGGTAGCCGGCAGACTGCCCCGTGCGGCCAGACAACATCCGGAATTTCCACCTCTGCCACTGGGAATTACCTAAAGGCGTGATCACTTTTATTTCCAGTGAAGCAACCGGGTGTACCCTGTCCAGTGAGAGGAGGCATTTTCTTATCTTTTTATACTCGCTTTCCGGAATTGTCGGGCGCCATTTATCGCCAATAAGATCGGTTTTTGTTCTTTGCAGGAGATTACTGTAGGCCTGGTTGACGTATGTGAGAGTTCCGTCCTGTGAAAAGCGGCAGATATATTCGGTCTCATCAAGGCCGGTAAACGAATCATCTGTGCCTTTAAACAAACCGTCCCCGTTTTTTGACTCCTGCTCAAGATCGATTATTAAAGAAACGCCGCTACTCCCATTTTCAAAAAAGACCGGACTGCATGTGAGCATGCAGGGAACCAGACGATAATCAGTCTTTATTGATGCAGATGTTTTTGATTCCTTTCCCCGGATTCCTTCTTTGATCAAAGTCAGCAGACCGGGATGGCTCTGCACAACAAATGGCAGATCTTCTAAGCACTTTCCAAGGATCTCCTCCTTTGAAATTTTTAATAAATCCGTAAAAGAATCATTGACATCTGCTGCTGTGAGCAACTGATCAAAAATAATTACATGGCTTTTTGTCAGCTTCAGTACAGCTGCGGCAGGCAATTTGTCAGCAAGGCAATAGATCTTGGAAGGCCCGCTCCTTTTTAAGGTCAATCCCCCCTGCATCTGGAGCATCTCTAAGTATTTTGCCACAGAATTGCGATTCATGCCAAGCAATGCTGAAATGCTTCGAATCGTCAATCCTTCCGGATGCTCGGATAACATTGCCCTGATAGCAGAAATTTCATCAGGGAATTTTTCTACTGCCATCGTATTACACGATAACATACTGAGTAGTATTTATCTTTTGGCTGTGCCTTGCACTAATGCCTTGCATGCAGTCGGATTTATCAACCCACCTGCAATAGTAACAATCACCTCCCGGTATAGGATCAACTAATGAAACGATTTACGGGAAAACGCGGACGGGACACGAGCAGCAGTTCATCAGAGGTCTTTAAAAAAAAGATCTTTTAGTGCACTGCAAGGCTAAAAAACTCCCGGTCAGAATCAAAAAAGCCATATCCGGCATGAGTACGATCATCCAAAACAAAAGGAGCAGGAGAGGAATCTGATGAAAGAAAATGAACTGGCACAAAAAAATTCAGCGCTCTGGATCCAGTATTCATCACTTTCAACAGGCCGAAGCAGCGGAACCGAACTTCTTGACAATGGGGGATATGCAACGGTTCCGAGGAGTGGGAAGGATGCTCCCCGGAATGTTGCCGATCGGGTAAATGATGAGATGACTCTTGGGGTGGTATCATAAAAATGATGGAAATTTCTCCTGAAAGGAGTGAACCGTTCAAACGATACACGTCTTCAAATATTCAAAATCTCCCGTTTTTTGATTTTGATGAAAAAGAACGGGTATATAAATTACGAATTGAGGCAGGTATCCATGTGCTGAAAAATGAATGCCCCGGTAAAAAGAGAAGATTATGAAACACAAAAAAGTGGTGCCCAAACCAATAAAAGATACTGAAAAAAATGAAGAGAAAGAAGAAATAATCGCACAAATACCGGTAGAAATGCCAAAACAGCAGGCAATGCAAAATGTCTGTTTTGGTTTTGAAGTGCACCAGCCGTTCCGGCTTAACCGGCATTTTGCTCCCAACCCAAAGGTGAAGAAAAATGATCTTCCCACTCTCTATTTTGATGAACTGAACAAAGAAGTGTTAGAGCGGGTTTCTGAGAAATGTTACGTACCTGCCACATTAAATATCCTGGAAAAATTAGACGAAGGCTTCCGTTGTGCATTCTCTTTTTCAGGAACGTTAATCGAACAACTGGAAAAATGGCAGGAGGATGTCCTCTCCCTCTTTGATGCAGTAGCCCGGCATAAAAATACCGAACTGCTCGGCCAGACCTATTACCACAGCATTGCCGGATGCTTTGGGGACAAGACAGAGTTCAAAGAGCAGGCAAAGATGCACACCGACCTGATGTATGATCTTTTTAAGACACGCCCCAAAGTCTTTGAAAATACCGAGTTCACGTTCAACAACCAGATCGCCACACTGGTAAAAGAGATGGGCTATGCCGGTATCTTCACAGAAGGCGTAGACCGCGTCCTTGGCTGGAGAAGCCCGCACTACATCTATACCTGCAATGGTCTGCCGGTCCTTATGCGCGATGTCCATCTCTCCGATGACATCGCGTTCAGGTTTGCCAACCGGGGCTGGGACAAGTACCCGCTGACAGCAGACATCTATGCCAGCTGGCTTTCCGGCACTTCCGGAGATGTCACCAACATCTTTTTGGATTACGAAACTTTTGGAGAACATTTCTGGGAAGAGACCGGAATCTTTAATTTCCTTTACCACCTGCCCGTCGAGTTAAAGGATCGTGGGATTAATACCGTCCTGCCATCCGATGTCTTAAAAAAGTATCCTCCTGTAGGCACGATCGATGTACCCGATACCATCTCATGGGCAGATATAGAAAAGGATGCCTCAGCCTGGATGGGAAACGAGCGGCAGCACACCGCGTACTCGGCAGTCCAGAAGGCAGCTGCCTTTGCCAAAGACAAATCGATCTGGCGGTATCTCACCACCAGTGACCACTTCTATTACATGGCTTCCAAGTACGGCACCTGCGGCGAGGTGCACAACTACTTCAGCCATCATGAGGCCGAAGATGCGTTCAGGACGTACATGGCGATCCTTGCAGATTTCGAAAAGCGGAACATCCGGGGAATGAAAAGTCGCAAATCTGCAATAACGTTACGAACACTGAATACAGAAGAGGCGTTCCACTTCACATCACCTTCTGGTTATGTGGGGTACGCAGCCTTCAGTCTTGACCAGTTCAGTGAACTCCTGCGGGTGGTACCGGGGGACTCGATTACGTACCACCAGGAGCGGGGGGATATCGCTCACTGGATCGAACAGACTCTGGAAGACGATGAACTGGCAAATAGCATCCGAACCTGTGTGGACCGTCAGGAACTACTAAAGGTGATCAATGAACGAAGGGAGCTGTTATGGAGTCACTTAACGTAGCCTTCTTCTGCTGGGAATCGATGTATGCCGAGCGGGTTGGCGGACTTGCCAGTGCTGCAACCAATCTTGCAGAGACCCTGGCAAAGAGTCATACTGTGCACTTCTACACCCGCGGGTCAATGCCTGACCAGACGATCAATAATGTCAGGTACCATTACTGCCAGCCTCATGGCGGCAATACAGTACAATACTGTG
>JAURZP010000423.1 GCA_030653335.1 Methanoregula sp.
CACAGGTACCCGGAGCTGTTGAGTAAAAATGCCGGGCCTTTTTTGTTGTATCGGTCCCGATGATCAGGGGGATAATAAATGAAGTATCTAAGAAGAGGTCCAGGACTCATCCCGGAGAGCGCCGATACGCTCTGATGGAAGTTTATTCTTTAACCGTATTGGCTCAAAGCTGAGCTTTTTTTCGATGGTTACCTTGATCCGCTCTCCATCCCTAAGCTTGATTGTGCCAACCGGCTTGAGGACATTGTTCTCATAGATGCATTCGATTGCTTTGCCCATTGCAGTTCACCTTTGTAGGAGTTCTTTGTTGGGAATTATTATAGGGTTTGTGGACGGGGAGAGGAATCCGTATCCTCTCTATATCTGAAAATGAGGTAGGTACTGTTGCCCGGGCTTCCGGTTGTTAGCGGAAAAGATCTCATCAGGATCTTTTTTAAAAACGGGGATATCGTCTTGTCCGGCAGCTGATCAGCACATTGTTTCAGACCCTTGATCTGATTGAAAAGAAGAGAATCGCAATCCAGAATGCACTTACAACGATATCAAATGCAAATCGTGCAATCAAGAAGCAGATCCTTGTTGCGCGACAGAAGCCGATGGGTATTGAGATTGAGGATAATCTGGTTGATGCGGAATAAAACGGGAATTATTGGAATGGTGTGATAACCTATAACCCATTTTAAACCAACCACAGCACAGGAGACTCCCCATGACTTCCATCACGGTACATGACGGCGCAGAGAACATTGGCGGCAATAAGATCTATGTCGAAGAGGGCGGGCGGGGCGTATTCCTCGACTTTGGCAAGAACTTTGCAAAATCCGGTGCATTCTTCTCGGAATTTCTAAACGAACGATCGGGCCGGGGGCTCAACGATTCATTCTTCCTCGACCTTGTACCCAAACTCAATATCTACCGGAAAGATCTGGGGACCTCAGACCTACCGCTCAACCGGTTCCCCGCGCCCCGCGTGGATGCGGTCCTCATCTCGCATGCTCATGTCGATCACTTCGGGAGCATCGGGCTGTTAAACGAGAACATCCCCATCGTTGCATCGCCTATCAGCCTTGCGATCATGAAAGGCATGCAGGACACCTCCCCCACTGTCGGGTCCGATACGGTCTACTTCACAAAAAAAGAACCCAACGACGATAATGGTCTCCTCTTAAAATCCGGCAAGGACTCTTACCAGGGCAGGAATTTTTACTGCACAGAAAAACCGTCAGATGCGCTGCGCTCGTTTTTCTCCATACGGCCATCGGGAGAGAGAGCGCGTAAGACCCTCAAGCCCGGGGTTCTTTCAACGTATGACAAACTCAGCCTCCCGTTCAAGGTCGAGACATACGAAGTGGACCATTCGATCTATGGGGCCTGCGCCTATCTCCTCTCCGGGCAGAACACGAACGCGTACACCGGAGATTTCCGCCTCCACGGCAAGCATGCCGACAAGACGCGGAAGTTTGTAAAAGCGGCCAAGGATGCATCGGTCCTCATCTGTGAAGGCACGAGAGTTACACGGAAGAATGCCTGCGATGCGAAGGGTGCTGTATCAGAAGAATCGGTGCGGGAGACCTGCCGGGCAGCAGTGGAATCAGCCAAAGGACTCGTGATTGCCGACTTCTCGCCCCGCAACTTCGAGCGGCTCGAATCGTTCCTTGCAATAGCCGAGAAGACCGGGCGGGAACTCGTTGTCACGGCAAAGGACATGTACCTGTTCCTTGCGCTGAGCTGCACCGGTATGCCCTGCCCGCTCGACCGGCTGAAGATCTATTATGAGCTGAAAGACCGGAGGAATGCCAAGTGGGAGACTGAAGTGGTGATGAAGCAGCGACCGGACCAATATATTGACGGTGCAACAATTGCCAAAAACCCGGGCCACTATATCCTGTGCTTCTCGTTCTTTGATATGAAAAATCTCCTCGACATAAAACCGGATGGCGGGACTTACATCTATTCCTCATGCGAGGCGTTCTCTGAAGAGATGGAGTTTGATTTCAAGCGCCTTGCCGAGTGGCTGAAATTCTTAAAAATCGATGTGAAGGGTTTTGGATTGTGTGTTGTTGGCGATACAATAACTCCGGTCTTTGATTCTGCCTTCCACGCTTCAGGGCATGCATCACCGGAAGATATTGCCCGGGTTGTCGATACGATTGATCCGGATATTATCATTCCGGTCCACACCGAGAACCCGGCTTGGTTTGCGGAGAAGTGGGAGAAGACGCATATCGTGCATGACGGTGAGCGATTTGAATTCTGATTCCATCTACATCACAATGACGGGCCGATCGGTCTGGGCCTTGCTGAATGCGTACTACGCGGTACTCCGCGAGACCCAATTCCGCCCATCGCAGATCATCATCGTATCCGAAGCCGAGCACGCCGGGCAGATTCCGGTCGTTAAACAAGGGCTCAAAATTCTTTCAGACGGCTACGGGTTCACCCCTGATGTAGAACTGGAACAGATCCAGACCGGGGATTTCATTGAAGCGGGCAGGAAGATCTCCACACGCATCAAGTCCGGCAAGGAACGGGGGAGCAAAGTTGCCATCGATATCACCCCAGGCCGGAAAGCGCTGGTGGCCGGAGCCCTCATCCTGATTGCCAGCCGTTCTGTGGATCATGTATTCTATCTCCAGATCACGACAACTGACGACGCGGCCAAACCCTACATGCAGATCCCGCTCGCATCCCAGCAGCTCAAGGATTTCAGTGCCACAACCCAAAAGGTGGGACCATGACAAAGGAGGCGCAGATCTTCATCCACGAGCTGCCGCTGCTGCTCAACTACCTCGGCACTTCGCTTGCGGTCTCGTATCCGCTCTATGGATTTGATCTTTTTACCGCGAGACCCGATGGCAATGGATACCCGCTTGAAAGTTTCGGTTCACGGGAAATGTTCGAAGATGCTCTTGAACCGTTTGGCAATGCTGCGCTGGAGATGCCATCGTTCAATGATCTCCTCTCCTGCCTGATGAACAGCGGGGTTCTTCCTTATGCGAACCAGGATGCTTTCACCGAAAAACTCCGCATGTTCTCGAACCTGAAGAAAGGTGTCCGGTACGGGCTTGATACGAATGTCTTCTACCACGGTCTCCCGCTCAATGCCGGCATCGACCCGGATGAATTTCTGCTGATAGAAACGGTAAAAGACGAGATCGAATCATCGTTAAATTACAAGTACTCACCCCAGCAGATCGCCGATCTCAAACGCTCAACCAAGTACCAGAAGCTGTTGCTGGACGAACTGGTCAATGCCCGGACCAAGCGGGCCCGGCAGGCAGCCCATCTTGCACTGCCCCCGTTCCGCGCGGTCCGTGACCGGGCAACCCTTGTTACTGCATTGGAACAATCATCTGCGGACAAAGAGGCAAACGATCTCATCATCGTCCGGTCGCTCAAGGTGTTTGAGAAAGAGAAGTTCGCCCTACAGGTGATGCTGACTGCGGACCGCAACCTTGCGACGCTCTGCGATGCGGAAGGTGTCGAGCATTTCCTCTTTGAGATGCCGGCTGCGCTCGGAAGAACGCATTGCACTCCGGCAGCGTTTACGAAATTGTTGGGAACGCTCGCGGGAGTATTTGGGTTTATCCAGTGCAACTCGGCCATTATCTTTGGCGAGTTCCGGGGAAAAGGCAGCAGGAGTGATGAACTCAAAGTGCAGTTCCTCAATGAAGCGCTCTATGAATCATTCAGAAAGGATCTCGCACTATGCCGGAAACTGCAGGATTTAAACATCGCCGTATAACTGCGATCATCTTCGACATGGACAACACGCTGTTTGACTTTGTCGAAGCAAAGCTCATCGCGTGTGCTGCCGTGATTGCCTGCGTGAAGGTTCCCGTTGAACCCGTTGTCCTGCTCAAATATTTCCTGCGTCCGGCTCACGGGTTCGAGAGCCATGAGAACATCCGGGACTTCCTTAACGATAACAACCGCTATTCAGAGACCACATTCACCCGGTGCTGTGCCATCTATGATGAAGAAAAGATTGGAGCGATCAAACCCTACCCGCATGTCGCTGAGACCCTTTCGGCACTCCGTGACAGTGGGCTCAAGCTTGGTGTTGTTACCGATGCCCACAATGGCAATGCGCTGAAGCGGCTGAGGAAAGCCGGGCTGGAAGAATATTTTGATGCAATTGTGACAAAGGATATGCACGGTAAGGCAAAGCCCTCACCTGAGCCGTTCTTACTTGGCATGAAGATGCTGGGCGTGACTGCGATGGAGACGATGCTTGTCGGGGACAGCATCCGCCGGGATATTGTACCGGCAAAAGCGCTGGGGATGCTTGCGGTGCATGCGGTTTATGGGGATAGGAATTTCCACGAGGGGGAGAGGGATGGGGCGGATTTTGTGATCCGGGGGATTTGGGATGTGGTTGGGGTGATGGGTTGGTGAGGGCTGATTGGATTGGCCGCGAGACCGTGTGAATCTGTGCGAGCATTGTTACTGGAGGGGGGTGAGGGAGAAGGCCCGGGGGGTTGGGTGATGGGGTGACAGGTATGAGAAAGAAATAGGAATTTTCCTAAACATATCCCAAATATTTTTTGAGTTTGGGAATAATATGGGAATTTTTCCAAACAACTCCCAAATAAAATGAAAGACTGAAGGGTTACTGATCACGGTAATAGTACTTCGCAGAGCGGCAATTGCCAGCATAGGAAAAGGGCTCATCGC
>JAURZP010000327.1 GCA_030653335.1 Methanoregula sp.
GAGATGTCGGCAATAGAGAACAAGCGGGTCGCTGTACTGAAGAAGATCCTCCTCGCACCGGTGAACCCGGGCCGTTTCCCCCAAACAAGCGCCTTGCTCTCAGCACCACCATTATCCCGAATGACAGAGACCCGGTTTCCATAGAAGAGAATGTTACGGATATCCTCCGGGGAGAGCCGGTAATTTCCTTCAGGAGTTTCAAAAACAATAATGCCATCACTACTTCTGCGAATGATGATCTGGTCGGCGATCATGGAATCACCGGTCCATTACAACGGATGTCACCTTCAAAAAGTTTATGAGATCAGGAACAATAGTACCTAGTCCCTCTGCCTTGCTAATTGTGTAGTTGTGGTAGACTTTCATTTTGAGCGGGCAGGGGCTTACACTGTTTTGCATGTTTTTTCCTCCGCCATTACAAACAGTCCTTTGTCAATCATGAATTGCCCGAGGCCCTGAAAACCGGTCCGGCGTTCATAGGCTTCGATGGCTTCACGTGTCACGTAAAGTTGTTCCAAAATATCACCTGTGCAGGCTTTTTTAATAAAAGAATTGCTTATGTGGGACTCGCCCCAAGATAGTAGCCTTGCACAGATTTACTGTCTCAGGATTTAATTTAAAGCTGTAACAATTGCGGTGTGAAAAAGAAATTGATGATGGGACCTGAGAAAATGTGTCGCAGTACCTTCCGATGCTTCGGATCTCATGGTGCATGAGGGCTATTTTCTACCTTTTTGTCAAGATTCGTTAAGTATTCCCCCAGTTCCTTGCCATGATGAATAATGAACTGCTTGATCTGATCTTCCGTGGCGACACTGGTCGGGTCCAGTGATTCCCCGCAACCGTAGCACCAGGTTGTTATCGGGGGGTTGATGTACTGGCAGTGCGGACACTGGCGGGGCGCAACCTGCGGCTCCTTCTTTTTCCCATCTGGCTTGACGAGGCCATAGACACGGGAGATTTCATTATCGATATCTTTACCGGTAAGGTGGGCATATGTTTCGAACATGGTAGTGTTGACCGTTCCCCACATCATCATCTTGATTACGCTTTCCTGAACACCGTCATTTATCATGTGCGTGATTCGAGAGTGGCGGAACAGGTGCGGGGTCACGTGCTTGGTAATTCCAGCCCGCTCCACTATCCGCTGGATCCGTTTTGCGATTGTTGCGTGAATGAACGGCTTTCCCCTACTGTTTACAAATACCCGGGCCGAACCTTCCGGTTTGCCCGGATAATCGGCTTTCCAATTCTGCAGGTACTGGGTGCACATGTATGCCCGGACGTGCCGCGTGAAAGCGGTCTTGAATTTGACACTGGTTGCTACACCCCCATTGTTGAACGTCAGGTCTTCCCAAGTCATCTGCGCGATCTCTCCGATCCGGAACCCGCCTTCGTACAGCAGCATGATAAGAGCACGGTCCTCACTCCGCTTGCATGCCTGGACTATTGCTTTGATCTCATCCGGAGTCAAGAGGTCGGAAGCTTTCTTGGTAATGGTATCTTTTGCCGGGGGTCTGAGAGCCTGGACCTTTTTCTCCGGGAGGGTGCTGTACCCGTTCTCGATTGACCAGAGTAAAAACCGTTTGAGGATCACCACATGATCCGCGAGGGTGTTTTGCTTGAAGGGTCTCCCGCGCTGGCTTTTTCCGGCTTTCAAAGCATCGATGCCAGTGTAGACACCCACCATGTTTAGATCCTTGTAGGGTCCGATGAACCGGCGCCATCCAACTAAGGTGAAGGAAAGCATGTTGGCCCGGCCCGTACAGATTCCCACTGAGGCTCGCTTCTCCGCGATGAATTCACGGATCAGGGCAGCATCTTCAACAGTCAGAAGTCCGGATGCTAGACCGGATGAGATCGTATGGTTCGAGTATTCAGGTTTGATGGTTGAGAAAACATCTGACTGTGTAGCTGCTGGGGTAGACATGATGCTACGTTGACCAGTCAACTAAAAAGAGTTGTGATGCGATTCTAACTTTTTGTCTGGATACCCCCGACCAGATTCGAACTGGTGTCGCCAGCTCCAAAGGCTGGCATGATTGACCGCTACACTACGGGGGTGTATTTTAATTGCACTTCACAAATTTCCTTACTGAAAATTTGCTCTATTCATTTTAGCGCGGAAGATATTAAAATCAGCATCCGCAGCAGGTTATCAGAC
>JAURZP010000429.1 GCA_030653335.1 Methanoregula sp.
TTGTTTTCACTCATGTTTAGTACCCCCATATACCCGGTATCTCCGATGAGGGAATAAAGGGGGGGGAAAGTCACACACACCCATATGAGTCGTCGTAAGATTCATAACCAGGTCCTTAACCACAAAAAAATCCGGAACATTTTCTTAAATGGGTTGAATCAAAATTTCAGAACCAGATCACCGGTCATACACTTTCTTTCTCGGACCTTTTTTGATAACGGAGATCAGCAATGCGGAATCATCGATTTTAAGGATAACACGATGGGATCCAATACGTTTATGGTAATATGGATACCCTTCGCATCGTTCTGCCGTGCGGTGCGGGTCTTCAGATAGAGATTCAATTTTATCAACAATTCGTTTTGAACCGGGAGGGGGCAATTTCTCCAAATCTTTACGGGAGCGGTTCGTCCAGAAAAAAGAATACTTCATTGAATCCCAAGTTTGGCCCGCAACTCTTTGGTTGTGTAGACACGCCCCTGCAAAATATCCTCTTCTGCCTCGGCTATGTCTTTTAAATCCTGCTCGTCCAGGTATGCGTCCGGGTTACGGCATTTTTGCTTGATTAACTCAGGCATATCATATCATTATCGTACGAGATTATCAAATTTAGTATTGTCAAAATTAAAAAAGACAGTTTCCCTCAATTGATCAATTTCATCTTATCCTTTGAAGGAGACGACTGCGTGGAACTACCGTACTTCATAATCTTCCTCTGCGCCTGATCCAATTGTTCGCGAGCCTGTTCATCGTGCGGATGAATCTTCAATAATTTGTTAAACGTACGAATCGCTTCAAGATATTTTCCGCCGCACATGAGCGTCATCTCCTTGTCATACCACGCCTCGGTGAATTCTGGATCGATTTCGGCTGCCTGTGCAAAAGAATTCAGGGCATCCTGATATATGCCCATTTTGAAAAAAAATTATTCACTAATGACACCCCAAAGGGATTTTGCCATAAACACGATTACGAGGATCCAGTGACCGGAATTTTTTTTGGTTTACGCGAATAATTCCCGGATTATTTTCTTTTCATCTGGTTTTTTTGTATAGTATCCCGCAGTCCTATAAGATCCTGGGTATCCGGTTTATGATAATCAATTTTTTCAATGCGTGCCGGAATACGGTATCGCTGGATTGCATCATCATCAGTGATAAAATAATTACAGTCATACGAAATCGCATAACCAAGATGAACACGATCGGTTATCTGGTTGGTAATCCGGTTATCTGCGGTATCAAGACCCATCTCAAAACAGATCTGGCTCAATACATCATTCGGGTAAAGCGTGATAACGTTCCACTCTTTTAAGAGCGAGATAAACTGATCAACAATGCCAACAGTCTCATCCTGACGCAGCATCTCTGTCAGCGTTTCACCTAATACCGTGATAGACGTGACAATTTTAAAATTCTGATTTATTGCGCGATCAAGAACTTTCCTGCATCGTTCTTCTTTTATACACGTAAAAAAGACACACGAATCCAGGAAAAGAGTGTCTTCCTTTAAAATAGATTTTTTCATCTGATCGAACGCAGCCGCTTCATACGCTCTTCATGTTCTTCCGTACTTATCGCGGAAACGATGATGCCATGCGAGTCCACACCTCCACCAAACGGAAGTAGGCCCCGTTCATAGAATTTCCCAATAACAGCGGTATGGTCGTATTCTTCTTTATTCAGCGTCTGGCACATTTAAAAAACATCTCTGAAATTTTCTTTCATAGAGATTAGTGACCAGGGATATAATTATTCTTGCATTCATCGGTCATCAGTGCAGAAAAGACAACAAAAAATATTTCGGCATCAACAAACCTGCAACGATCATTTTCCTGAAACAATCTCACTGTTGAGTGCGGTCACATACTGTAATTCCTTGCACGCTTGTGAGACGATGTTATCAATATCCATCTTCCGCTCGCATTCCCGTATCACTTCCAGTACTGCAGCAGTGGCCGGCATCTTTGGTACCGCCCGGCAGGAAAGATCTCCCGGGTGCGTATCAAAAGTTCCGATACGGCGGGCCAGGGTGATGATCTCTTCCTTATCGTACGTGATGAGCGGGCGCAACACTGGTACAGTCACCCCATCAGAGATCACAGAAAGGTTAGAGAGTGTCTGGGATGCAACCTGCCCGAGATTTTCGCCCGTAATAATTGCGAGCGCCCCTTCGTGTTCCATGAGCCGGGAAGCCACCTGCAACATAAAACGTTTGCAGATTACGCACCGGTACCTCGGGGGGATACGGAGTTCCTGCATCCGGTCATAGAGGGGTTCGCTGTTTGCAATCACCATCATGAGCGGGTTACCGGCACACCAGTGCGAAAGTCTCCGGTGGTTTTCTATAGCCGTAGTCCTGACATCATTTCCCGCCCAGCGCCCGCCATCAAGATGCAGGTGAGTGCACTCACACCCGCGTTTCATTGCAAGCCATGATGCAACCGGTGAGTCAATTCCTGATGAGAGTAAGACAAGTGCCCTCCCCTGCGTTCCTGATGGTAATCCACCGGGAGCGGTAATCCGGGAATCATACAAAAGCCCACCAAAATCCCGCACCTCAACAAAGATCTCATAGTCCGGATGATCCAGATCAACAGAAAGTCCCGGGATATGTTCATAGATCGCTGAACCGATCCGCGCACCCAACTCCTGGCTGTCAAGCCCGCTCTTCTGCTGGCGTTTTGCCCGGACAGCAAAACTCATGCCCTCTGACAGGCGCGCTGATGCCAGTGCAACTGCTTCTGCACAGAGATCATCAATATGACCACTGGTCTTTATACAGATGCTGACATCCACAATCCCAAAAATCCTGGATACCACATCAGCAATCTTTTCAGGGTCATCGCCATAGATAAGTATGCGTCCACGGGGGGTTTCGTAATGGCTGGATAAACCGGATGCAGTGAGTGCTTTTCCAATGTTTCGTAAGAGCAGGCCGATAAAATGATGTTTTACTGGTTCACTCTTTAAAAAAAGCTCGCCGTATCGAACCATCACCAGCCGTTTTGAAATATTATTGTTCACTCCAATTTGCATATTCTACTGAACTATTGATAGTCAAGGGAGATAACCATTGGCGGGGATGACACAGGGTTTTTTTAGTTTTTTATCTTTAAATTTGCAAACATCCTGATTTTCTACTGGAAAATAGTGCGGATAACGAAATCCTTTAATCAGGAGAATGAAAATGTGTATATCAATGGCGAAAAAGACTAGCAAGAAAATCGAACCCGAACCGATGAAGTTGTTTTACATTTTTTACAACCAGGAACGCTGGGACAACTGGGTAAAAACTCTCAGGGAATCGAGTTTTGACGCGGATCCAAAAAGCGAAGAACTGCCCGAAGGGTTCCGGATACTAGACGGATTTTCAGTCGATATCACAGTATCGGTCTTAAAGATCATCAAGCTCTACCAGAACAAGCGGTACACTTTTGAAGAGGCAGTTGACAAGATCTCACAGGTAGAAGCAATTGTGATGGCACCTGCACCTGTTGGCGATCTTGGAGAACTTGTCGAGATCCTCCAGCTCCCAAAACTGGCCCTCTTTGCATCCTGCCGGCTCTATCTTGCCGGGGGCTTTGACAAAGATATCAAGACGCTTGTGAAAAAAGGCAGGGCTGAAGGAGAAAAGGATATGGAAAAGGCGCTTGTCACGGTTTCAAATATTGGTGCCGCTGTTATTGACGGGGCAGCCTGCTGCAGCAAATATGTAAAAGACGATCTTGAACAGACCGCTCTCTTTGATGAATGGTTGATCGAGTGCGAGCGGATGGGCGAAGCAATGGCTTCGTTAAAGAACTTTGATGAAACTACCGGAGACGAGGATTGATAGCAGACCGGGCACGATTCCGGAATGCAAAGAAAATTGAAAGGCTCACAGGCTATCGCCTTCCTGAGCTTGCATTTTCCGGCACCATGCTCGAGGCACTCTGCTCACGCCTGGATTATGATTCACTGGATTTTGGCGTAAGAGATCAGATACTATCTTTTTTTAACGATTTTCTTCGCTGCAATTGTAAGGATTCCCCCCTCTGCGGGTGCCCCGAAAAAAAGTTTTCAAAACGAGTTATTGAGCTCCGCGAAAACGGACTCGACCACCGGCAGATTGCAGTTTATTTGCAGGACGAGTATGGAATCGAATTATTTCCCGCAGATATTCTATCATTTTTAGAAGAGTCCGTGCACGTGCTCGAAGCGATGTCGGATGTTGCCCGTTTGCAGGCACAAGCGGATCTGGCAAAAAAAACCGATGAGCATATACGACTCATTGAACGGTAATTTTCGTGATTCCCGGTATGAGCAATTCTTTTGGGTGAACGGGTGTTGCTGCATAACGCGAAATCGTATTGATTTTTTTTTGGTAATGAGATGTTGAGTTTTTTAAACTTAATTACTATCCAAAAAAAGAATTTGATAATCTTATCCGCTGCCCGTTACCAGGAGTGGATTATGTAAAGTTGCTGATAGAGCGCAAAAGTGTTGGAAAAATAATAGAAAAGTGCGAGGGATGGGATTCGAACCCAAGAACTCCTGCGAGACCAGGCCCTGAACCTGGCGCCGTTGACCTGGCTTGGCTACCCTCGCGCCTGTATAGATTACGGTTGAAATTAAATAAAGATAGGGGTCTTTATGCCT
>JAURZP010000443.1 GCA_030653335.1 Methanoregula sp.
CCCCTCGCGGGTACAATGGAACTATCATGAGTCCATGATATACCCACATCGGCTTTTTTTTATGACGGATATGGGCAACTGACTATCTATTTTTTATAACTCCTAATACGGGCAGAACTCTACAAAATTTAAAAACTGAATATCATCGCATTCGTATAATTCCGGTAGACGTGCCCCACTTTTCGGGCGCTGCTATCCGGCACAGCAACTATAAATAAAGTCTTTCACAACAAAATGCTACAGGATATGAAATATACAAACGATGATGTAGCATTATCAGAAGTCATCGGTTTTATTATGCTTCTGGCGCTCGTTGTTGCTGCACTCTCGTTGTATATGGTCTATGTTGTTCCACTCAATGGAAGGGAAGATGAGATCGCCCAGATGAATCGTATCAATGTACAATTCACGGACTATAAATTCACGCTGGACAATATCCGGACATCTGTGCAGTCCAATAACTTAAGCCCGGTTATGACCTCCACTTCCTTAAATCTGGGTACTGAAGGAGGCAACACACAGGCAGGCGGGTTTTTCCTCTTTATGCTCCAACCCGTTTCATCATCCGCGACATTATCGATCAATACTACCGGGGATACCTTTGACATCGACAGCAGCAGTTACCATAGTTCTCCGGACAAAAAAGGAGAATTCCCCCTCAATATCACTGCCCTTGAATACCGCTCGAATAATTATTACTGGATCCAGCAGCAGTATTCCTACCAGCTCGGGGGGGTTTTTCTCACGCAGGATGACGGTATCACCAACCGGATATCGCCCTTGATCTCGTTTACCAATGTCGCCAACAATTCAGTTGTCGTCAACATCGCCCCCGTCCAAATTGTCGGAGGCGGGAGCCTGAGCGGCAATGGTCCTGCCCGGGTGGATACGCGAATGAGGATCCTTCCAAAATACAATATCTCAGATAGTAAATATGTCCCCAACACGTGGGTCAATCTATCTGTCACCAGTGCAGATTATACAACGGCTACGATGTGGCTGAACATTTTTAAAGACATTGCCCTCCGTTCACAGCTCGATTCATCGGCATACATAACCGGTAGCGTAAATAACACGGTTACGGAAAAAACTACGGTTTATATTTATATCCGGGGAACAAACTCGGATCCAAACTGGAATGATGTGTCGCTATACGTCCAGCGTGCCGAATTCTATGTAGCGCTCAATAACATCGCATCGGGAGCGACATGAGAGCATCTGAAAAAAAAGGGGTATCCATGCGAATTGACAGAAGTGAAAAACGAAAAACGGATACGAGCGCTGGCGTGTCAGAAACTATCGGCGCCATCATGCTCATCTCGATTGTTGCAGTCTTGATCGCTGTTATTGGAGTCTACCTCTTCTCCCAGCCGGTTCCTCAAAAAATTCCCAACCTGAATTTCATGACGGGTGTCAATAGCGATAAATCAAAATTATATCTCTACCATAACGGGGGCGACACCATGATTCCCGGTGAATTCAGCGTGCTGCTCGATGGAGTTCCGAAATCGTACAGTGTCGCTGGAGGCGGGAGTTGGTCACTGGGAAAGAACTTAGAAATCAATATCACACCTTCAACAATGCCACAGAGAGTCATGCTGGTCTATAATAACACGGCTTCGAGTGGCGGTCCCGGGAGTACGGGGGCGGTTTTGCTCAATGAGGCATCAGCAAATGTTGTGAGAACCGGAGATGTCAGTGCGGACCAGCTCCCATATCTCGATTGTTCGGCGGTGAGGAACTGGGACTGTGCAGATCAGATACCCGCTGAGATTATCATTGCGAGAAGTCAGAAGGATACAGTAGCAAAAAGAATCAGCTTTATGCAATGGGCGCAAACGCGTGGTACTGTAATTGGTGGGGCCAGTAATCATTTC
>JAURZP010000448.1 GCA_030653335.1 Methanoregula sp.
CATAACGGGAGAGGTCTCACCGTCGTCGGTTTCAAAAGGACAGCCTTTCACGGTCAAAGGAATTGCGGAGGGAATCCCACCGAATGTCCAGGTCTGGATCCTCGGTAAGAACTACTACTCCAAGTCAATTGTATCTGTCAATTCTGATGATGCATCGTACAAGTATGAAGTCCCCCAGGAGGTCACCAGTCACCTTGCAAGCGGCCAGAACTTCGTGATTGTCCAGCACCCGATGCAGAACAACCAGTTCGATATCGATGTCAGCGGGGATTTTGTCAAACTGAACAACGGTACGAACCTCTTCAGGATCTCCGGCCCGGGAAGCCTGCAGGGCAGCGATGCGGCAGATGCACTCATTGCCGCATTCAGTGATCGGGAGGCACACGATCTTACGTATACCAATGACACGTATACCATAATCCCGTTCCAGGTTACTGCTCCCGTATCCGCAGACACGGGAGTTACTATTTCCGCAAGTGGTGTGCAGTCATATTACCAAGGAGAAAAAGTGGTTTTCAGGGGCCATAATTATGACTCGGATACCACGTACCTCTTCATAACCGGACCCGGGGTCTTCATGAACGGACCCGGCGTCCCCAGCAGCGGGGGAAAACTTACCTCCCCCAGGCAGGAGATTGTCAGCGGGAATCCCGGTTCATTTGACTCAGTAAAAACAAACGCGGATAAGACCTGGGAATATGCCTATTACACGCATAATCTGAATGTCGATGCAGGATCCTATACGATTTATGCAGTGAGCCAGCCAAAAGGCACAGATCAGCTGAACAGCGTAAGTTCCGCCAATATCGGCATAATACTCAAAAAACCCTTCATAACTGCAGAGCTCTCTCCATCATCGGTTTCAAAAACAGCGCCTTTCACGGTCAGAGGAATTGCGGAAGGAAACCCCCCATCCGTCCAGATATGGATTATCGGTGATAACTACGTGTTTAATACCACCACTCCGGTAAATCCTGATGCATCATTTACTTTCAATGGCGATACGCAACTCTCAGGAAAACTTCCAAAAGGCCAATGTTATCTCATCGTGCAGCACTCGATGCAGAACAACACGTTCGACATCGTCGTCAGCGGAGATTACGTTCGCACCCTGCAGGGTCCCAACAGAATGAATCTCTTCAGGATTAATGGTGCAGGAAGCCTGCAGGGCCGGGACGCGGCTGATGCACTCATTGCTGCGCTCAGTGATCCCAAAAATGGTGATGATACCTTTACCGTGATTCCCTTCATTGTTGATGATACGGGTATTTCAACACCTCAGGCACAACCAGCCACGACTACTCCGGTTCAAAGTCCAACCCAGACTGCCCTGCTTCCGTTTGCCCTGACCGGAGCATTCGTTCTGGTTTTGGGAATTGTCGTGTGGAAGAGGCATTAATTCCTCTATCATGATGTCGCATATTATGAAAAAAATTTATAAAATATCCCCCATCATTGTTGTCGGGTTGCTCTTCGCGCTGATCCTTGTCTCTGCGTGTACAGACACATCCCAGCCACCTTTATCACCGGCTCCTGGGCAGATCACGGGAGTGCCGGCAGTGCCGGTGACTCCGGGAACATCCAGGACTCCCGGTGCTTCCGTCACAACTAAAATTCCTGCGACCACGAATACTCCGGGGAATCCTTCCTGTTCGTCCGGCCAGACCCGCTGCGATGGGTCCTGTATCGATACGCAGAGCGACAGTCAGCACTGCGGGGCATGTGGGAATGTATGCAATACAGGAGAACCATGTTCGGAGGGAAAGTGCCTGTCATGGGCAGGATCCTGGATCCAGGAGGGC